>DATDZB010000001.1:0-98119 GCA_035288845.1 Candidatus Nanoarchaeia archaeon
AAACTCTTCCAAATATTGTTTTAATAATTGTAATATTTGTTTCATTCTTAATGATGATAGGAACATTCATGAAAACTGGAGAAATGGATTTTGCAAAAGACCATGAACATTTCATGCTAGGTTTTACAATTGTTTCTTTAATCGCAATAGTGCTAATTGTTTTAAATTCAATTAAACAAAGTAGTGGAGATAGCTGGTTAGATTTTTTATTAGATTATGTCGTTGCTAATACAACAGGACCAGTTGTAATGTCAATTGTTTTATTAATTGTAGCTGTAGTTGCTATTATATATGTAACTAAAACTCCAAGTGGTACACCAAAACCTGGAGGTAGTCATTAATCATGGCACTTGACTTCCAATACCTTTTAAGTTATTTAGTAGATATAGGTGTAATTGACGTTTTCTTACCATTTTTATTAGTATTTGCAATAATTTTTGCAATATTAGAAAAAACTCATATTCTAGGAGCAGAAAAAACAAATATCAATGTAGTTGTTTCGTTAGCAATTGGTTTACTTTTAGTTGTACAAAGAGATATTGTAGAAATAATTAATACTTTTTTACCAAGAGTTTCTTTAATTATAGTTGTAGTCTTAATGATGTTGTTATTGATAGCTTTAGTTTCAGGACAACCATTCAAAGGTTTCCAAAATGGTTTACTTGGTTTAGCTATGATAATTTTAGTAGTTGCAGTTTTAATTGCTTTGTTTGTTCCTCCTGGAAGTTATTATGGCGGGTTTTATTTCACACAAAGAGACCTGGACATTTTATTAACTCAAGTACTTCCAATTTTAGGAGCAATAGTTGTATTTTACTTAATAGTTCGTAAAAATAAACCAGATGATCAACATAACCCAAATAAAAAATCAGTATTAGAATTCCTTAGTGGAGGTCTTAAAGACAAATAATGGCAACAGTACTAGACGCATCATTAATTACATTTTTAATGCCTATTTTTGTATTCTTTTTAATTTTTGCAGTAATGTTTGCAATATTAAGAAAATCAGAAATTTTTGGAAAAGAAAAATCTGCAGGTTTAAATTTTTTAGCAGCAATATGTATTGCAGCAGCTTCAGTATTTATTGGAGATTTTATTAATTTAGTTTCAGTAATTTTGCCTTGGTTAGTATTCCTATTTTTGCTTTTAGCTTTAGTATTTGCTATGTATTTATGGTTAGGTGTTAAAAACGAAGAAATATGGGAGGTAATTGGCGGAAAAATAACAATTTTAGTACTTGTCTTAGTGATAATACTAGTTGGATTAGTAGTAACTTTCGAACCACAATTAACACCTTATGATTCAGATGGAGATGGAATTTCAGAATCTGGATCTTCTATTCAAGGTGCAGTAATATCAACAATAATCCATCCAAGAGTTCTTGGTGCATTAATAATTTTAATTGTAGCAGGAATATCTATAAAACTAATAGTAGATAAAACTGGAAAATAAAAAATTAATTTTTCTTATGTTTTTTTAGATCTTCAGTTATTTTATTTAATTCTTTAATATTAGAAGTTAAAGGTTCTAAGATTTTTTCAAATACTTTTTCAAGAGCTCTCATTTCAGTATGTATTCCTTTAATACCTTCATCAGATTCTTTTACTCTTCCTAGAACAGCTCCTTGTAATTGATCAAATCTTTCTGATATTCTCATAACTTCTTGTTTAATAGAAACAATTTCAGTATTTATTCTTTCTTTCCATAAAGAAATATCTCCCATTTTACTCATTGAATCATCCCATTTTTCACTAATAATTGATTCAATAACTTGATGCAGCCATTCAGTATCTATTTGTGGATTGCTGCTTGTGGAAGAACTATTAGAATAATTTTCTGGAGGAGCAGAGCTGTCTCTTACTGCACCATAACTAAAATTACTTTCATTTGGATCAGAATAATGTGTAGTAGGTAAAGTAACATCTTCATACTCAGGATCACTATGAGAACTATTTACTTCATCTGCAGAAGGACTAGGAACATCTCCTATATCTCCTTCAACACCTGCTTTTATTTCATTATAATCTGGACTTGGCATGTTTTTCCTCTTTTATTTCTTTACTTTTATGATGTTTTGATTCTTCAATCATTCTTAAAACATCTGATTGTGTAACAAAGTTCATTGGGTTCCATAAATTAATATACTTTTCTAAAAATTTAACATCTTCCTTTTTAGCAAAAATTTCTAATTCCATTACAACATGTCTTAAATTTTCTTTAATTTTGAAAATATCTTCTTTTATTTCTTTTATACTCTGATTAATTGCTTTAAGTTCAATTAAATTTTTTTTATACTCTTCAATCATGTTGTTATTAATTATAAGAACTCTATCTCTAAGTAAATTATATTTTCCTTCTATTGATCTTAATCTATTTGTTACATCAAAAACTGTCTCTTCTGAAGAATAAGTTTGTTCATCCACCATTTTTTACCTAACGAAACTTTTTTAATAAGCTTTATGAATATCAATTATATTAGTACTATATAAAATTAGTCAATCATGGCACTATTTAAAAAAAAGATTAAACCAGGTGAACACGAAGTTCAAAAAGAAGGACCAGAAGAAGTTATCCATATTAACTATGAATCCTATCCAAGAATACCTACAATAGAAGACGATCCATTAGTTATGTCATCAGTTATAGAAAAATTATCTCAATCACCTTCAGTTTCTCGAATTGTATTTCATCAAAAAAAGAAATATGAATATAATTATAATCAAACTCAAATGCTAGTTGAAATAGCTCAAATCTACAACCATTATATTAAACAAAAAAGTTTGCTAACACAAGCAGCTCTAGAAGTTTTTGGCCCAATTCCAGAAGCAGCGTCAAGAATAAGAAACTTACAAAATATAATTTTAAACCTATTAAGAACAGATCCAATTGGAGCATTTGTAGAAACTAAAAGGTTGTTAAGAGAAGAAAAAATAAACCAATCAAAAATTTCTTCAGAAGAATATAAATCTCAATTACAGCCTTATATTTCAATTTTAACAGACATATATTCTTTATTATTAAATACGAAATTACTAGCAAATGCAGTAGACTTTGTAGATGGTTATTCAATAGGTTCAAGAGAAGTATACAAGAAATTATTCCAACCAACAATAACTCCAGATTTTATGTATACAAGATTAGCATCAACTCCACCCTTAGATGCAGAACAAATAGATGCTTACAAATTAGAAAAAAACAGTTATGTACAAATATTTAATACAAAAGATACCATCAAACCACTTTATCATATTATTCCACCAGAGTTTCAAATTTCTGAAGATAAATATGAACTTCTAGAATTAGCAAGAAAAGTTCTTTCTGAACATCAGCCAAAAGCAGAAGAATTTATAGATCCAGAAAAAATGAGAACAACCTTTTTCAATATTGGAAAAGACTTGCTTACAGAATTAGCTCAAAATAAAAGAGTTAATTTAGATTATGGTGAAGTTGAAGAACTTGCACACATTCTTGTTAAATACACAGTTGGTTTTGGTTTAATTGAATCTTTATTACAAGATCCAGATGTACAAGATATAGCAATAAATAGTCCTGCAGGAACTACACCTATTTTTCTAGTTCATTCCAAATATGATGAATGTATAACAAATATTATTCCTTCTCCAGAAGATGTAGAAAGTTGGTCTTCAAAATTCAGATTAATTTCAGCTAGACCATTAGATGAAGCAAATCCTGTTTTAGATACAGAATTAAATATTCCTGGAGCAAGAGCAAGAGTTGCAATTATTTCTAGACCATTAAATCCAACAGGAACTGCTTTCTCAATAAGAAGACATCGTGATGATCCTTGGACTTTACCACTATTTGTTAAAAATGGAATGATAAATGATTTAGCAGCAGGTTTACTTAGTTTCATAATTGATGGGGCAAGAACAATTTTAATTGCTGGAACAAGAGGATCAGGTAAAACAAGTTTAATTGGTTCTGTTCTTGTAGAAATAATGAGGAAATTTAGAGTTCTAGTAATTGAAGATAGTGTCACAGGGGACTCTGAAATCTTAATAAGAAAAGCAGGAAAGGTAGAAAGGACTACTATTGCAAATATTATAGATCAAAATATTGACAATTATGGTTCATGGTATGATTTAGCAGATGCAGAAATTATAGGAAATTATGAAAATTTTGAAATACTTTCAATGGATAAATCTGGAAAGATCAAATGGACAAAACCAAATAAACTAATTAGGCATAAAGTTTCTAAACCTATTTATAAAGTAACAACAAAAACAGGTAAAATAATAAGAGTAACAGGAGATCATTCTTTATTTGGCTTAAAAAAAGATGCAGAAATAGGCGAAATAAAAGTAAATGAATTAAAAATTCAAGATTTTATAGCAACATCAAGAAAAATACCTGAAAATGTATTGGAATTAAAAGAGATTAATATACTAGATTTTTCAGAAAAATTTAGCAGAGGCTATTTGTTTGGTGAATGCATAAAATCTTTCCTAGAAAAAAATAAAAAAGAAATACACCAATTAGGCAAGGAATACAAACATGACAAGTCTCTTATAAATAAATGGATAAGAAAAGGAATAATTCCTATTAAAATAATAAATGATTTGAAATGCTTAGGTTACAACTTAAATGAATTAAAAGAGGCAAGTTTTAAAGTAGGTTCTAATGCAAATGCTATGCCTTTAAGAATTAAAATAGATAAAGATTTATTATTAATAATTGGATTATGGTTGTCTGATGGTTGTTATGATAAATCATCAGTTTTATTTTCTGTACCTGAAGAAAAAAATAGAGAAATAATTTATAATTTTGCAAAAAAGATAAATTCTAAAGTAAAAATGCATTCAGATGGAATAACTTTGATGTTAAATTCTAGTACTTTTAAACAAGTAATGTTAAATGTTTTAGATATAAAAGGTAATGCTTATACCAAAAGAATTCCAAATTGGGTATTTAATTTATCTAAAGAACAAATTTCACCTATATTAAAAGGAATTTATAGTGGAGATGGCTATGTTTCGGATAAAGAAATAGTAATGGGTCTTTCTTCAAGAAAACTCTTAGAAGACATACAAAATTTATTGCTTAATTTTGGAATAATATTAAGAATTGGTAAATTTAAACAAAAAGATAAAACATATCCTTCATCTATAAGTTCAATGAAATTTATAAAATTATTTAAAGACAATATTGGATTTTTACCCAATTATAAATCAAATTCCTTGATAAATCTATGTTTAAAAATAAATACGCATGACAATAAAGACGTAATTCCATTAAGTATGGATGATAAACTAACAATGAAAAAAATAACCCATAAATTTAATACCGCTGATTATATAACTAGAAATAATAATGTGGGAAGAGAAAAAATGGGGAAAATTCTTCAGCAAATACAAATAAAAAATTTATTAGCTGAAAACATACAAAAATTAGTAGAATCAGATTTATACTGGGACCAGATAAGATCAATTGAAATAGATGATTGTAAGGATGTCTATGTGTACGATTTATCTGTTCCAGAAAATGAAAGTTTCCTTGTTGGAGGAATAGTTGCACACAACACTAGAGAAATTCCAGTTGATGCATTAAGTGCCCTAGGTTACGATATTCAACCAATGAAAGTAAGATCTGCTTTACTTAAATCTGGAGCAGAAATGTCAGCAGATGAAGGAATAAGAACTTCATTAAGAATGGGAGATTCAGCTTTAATTATTGGAGAAGTAAGAAGTTTAGAAGCTTTAGCACTTTACGAAGCAATGAGAACAGGAGCTCTAGCAAATGTTGTTGCTGGAACAATTCACGGTGATTCTCCTTATGGTGTTTTTGATAGAGTTGTTAATGATTTAAAAGTTCCAAAAACAAGTTTCAAAGCAACAGATATTATTGTTGTAGCAAACCCTGTAAAAACTGCAGATGGTTTACATAGAAAAAGAAGAGTAACTCAAATAACTGAAGTAAGAAAAGATTGGGTAGAAGATCCGCTAAGAGAAGCTGGTTTTATAGATTTAATGATTTATGATAGTAAATTAGATTGTTTAGTACCAACAGATGAATTAATTAATGGTGATTCTGAAATAATAAAATCTATTGCATCTCAAATTAAAGAATGGGCAGGCAATTGGGATGCTGTCTGGAGTAATATTGAATTAAGAGCAAAAATGAAAAAAACATTAGTTGAATATTCTGATTATTATAAAGTTCCAGATTTAATTGAATCAAAAGATGTAATACAATTAAATGATGAATTTCATAGAATTTCTGATCAAGTAACTCAAGATCTAGGTCATTTAGATTCTAAAATAATATTTGAAAAATGGGAAAAATACTTGAAAAATTATATTGGTGTAAATTATAAAAAATTATAAATTTACTATTTTCAAATATATAAAAATTTAAATATTGAATTAAGTAGATTAAGTTATGCCAACCACCAGTCAAATATTAATTGAAAAAATAAATTCTTTAAAAACAAATTCAGAATTAGGTCCGTTTTTAGCAAAATTTAATTTTAAAATAACAATTTCTGAAAAAGAAGAAGAATATACTTTTTTTATCCACAAAAATAAAAATAATAAATTTTGGATAATCTGGTATAATAAAAAACACGATAGTAGGGTGCCTCGTCTAAAAGAAGAAATTTTCGAAAAATTTGAAGAAAAAATTAATGGAATGAAAGAATTCGCAGAATTTGGATTTGCTGCAGACAATCCAGAGGAACAAAGCATTATTTATCACGATTGGACTGTATATCGAGATAATGAAGGACTTAAATATGCTGAAGATATTATAACTATCCTTAATATAATGAAAAGTATTGGTTTAGACCTTAAAATTGATTCTTAATTGAACAAATATTTTTCCAAAAGATAGCATTTTAAACTTTTCTAAGTTTTTTGATCTATGAGTAAATTAAAAACAGCTTTAGGTTGGGGAGTAAAAGGCTTAAAAGGAACCTTAGGATATCTCTCAGCTATTTATGGAATGACTGAAAAAGATCTAAAGATATTAAGAGAAGATAAAAACCTAAGAGGAATTTCACCATATGCTATTGATATTTATTATAGGAATGCAAGAAAAAATCATATGGGTCTTTTAGTTACAGGAGCCATAGCAGATATATCTGATAAAGTTACAAGTGCTGCAGGTACTATTGCTGAATTTGTCTTGCCATCAATGACTATGGGCTTAGGCGTAGTTGGAGGACTAGCAGCAGACACAGGCGAAGAGGTTTTAGAAATGATTATTAAACTTCCATTTTATTGTTTATGTTACAATGCAGATAAAACAAAAATACCTTACTTAATTGCTAGTGAAGTAGGGAGTTTTATAGTACCCACAATTGGTGATCTGGTTTTTGACGCGAGAAATTTACACGTAAGAGCAACAAGAGAAATAATTCGTGACGAAGCAAAAGAAAAAATCTTAAGACAATATGCTTTAAAATCAATACCTGCTTAAAATAGATAACACAAAAACATTATTAAACAACAAATTCTCAATTTAGTTATAAAAAGAGGGAAAATGACTAAAGAAGACGTCAACGAAATACTAAATAAATACAGGTCTAAAATCGAAGAACACATAGATGATGAATCTGAAGGTGATGTAGATTCAGAAAAAAATAAAGAATTCTCAACACAATATCAAACATTTAGAAAAGAAGCATTATCAGAAAAAACAACAAGATATGAATCTTGGTGCAACAAAGCAGAGAATATAATAAAATTAAAACCATCAGATAAATTACTTCCACAATTAGAAGAAGCAATTTCTACAGCACATCTTAATATTACTCCAACAGGAGCAGTAAGTTTTGCAGCATTATCTTCAATGTTAATAATTTTATTTTCAGTAGTATTTGGAGCTGTTTTATATCTTACAACAAATAAAATTCCAATTTTTACAGTTTTAACATTATTTATTTTATCTCTTGTAACTTTAATTTATTTAAACAAGATGCCAATATATATTGCAACAAAATGGCGTCTAAAAGCAAGCAATCAAATGGTTCTTGCAATTTTATATGTTGTAATTTATATGAGGCACACTTCTAATTTAGAACATGCAATTAAATTCGCAGCACAACATATCGAAGCCCCTTTAGCTTTAGACTTAAAAAAAATATTCTGGGATGTTGAAACTGGAAGATATTCAACAATAAAAGAATCATTAGATAATTATTTAGAAACTTGGAGAAAATATAATTTAGAGTTTGTAACTTCATTTCACTTAATTGTTTCATCACTATATGAACCTACAGATTCTAGACGTAATGATTTATTGGATAAAGCATTAAGTGTAATTCTAGATGGTACTTATGAAAAAATGCTTCATTATGCTCAAGATATTAAAAGTCCAATTACAACTTTACACATGCTTGGAATTATTCTTCCAATTTTAGGTTTAGTAATTTTTCCACTAGTTGGTGCATTTCTACAAGGCTTAGTTAAATGGTATCATTTAGCATTTCTTTACAACTTAGCACTTCCGCTTTTGGTTTATATTTTGGGAATGAATGTTCTTTCAAAAAGACCAACAGGATATGGTGAATCAAAAGTAGCAAAAGCAACATATGAAGATAAATTTGATCCAAAAGTATTTTGTTTTACAATTGGGATTTTCTTATTTGCAATAGGAATTTTTCCTTTGATATTAAACTTAATATCTCCTCCAGTATTTGCTCCAGGTCAAGTATGTGCTTTAAATGATATAAATATGAAATTGTTTGGTTGCTTCTTTGGTTATGTAGAATTTGAAGGAAAAAATTATGGACCATTTGGAATAGGTGCTTTAATATTAAGTTTCTTTGTACCTGCAGCATTTGCATTTTCTTTAGGAATTTATAATAAATTAAAAAGTAAAAAAACAATTGAGTTAAGGGAAGAAACTAAAAGACTTGAATCTGAATTTTCAAGTGCATTATTTCAATTAGGAAATAGAATTGGAGATGGAATTCCAACAGAATTAGCATTTAATAAAGTAGCGCAAACAATGGAAGGAACTCCAGCAGGAACATTCTTTAAAGTTGTAGACAATAATATAAGACAATTAGGAATGGGAATTGAAGAAGCAATTTTTAATGAAAAAAACGGAGCAATTTTAGCTTACCCTTCACCTTTAATTGAAAGTTCAATGGAAGTACTTTTAGAAAGTTCAAAAAAAGGACCAAAAATAGTTTCTCAATCATTAATAAGTATTTCAACATATGTAGAAAGAATACACAAAGTAGCAGAACGTCTTAAAGATTTACTTGCAGAAATAATTTCTTCAATGAAATCCCAAATTTCATTTTTAACACCAACAATAGCAGGAATTGTAGTTGGTATATCTTCGATGATTGTAAATATAATTGTCTCTTTAAATCTAAGAATTAATGATTTTACTTTAGAAGCTGGTGGTTCACCAGCTGATTCAGCAGGAGCTTTAACAAATATTGGAGATTTATTCAAACTAAGTGGAATAATTCCCAATTATTGGTTCCAAGTTGTTGTAGGTCTATATGTTGTTCAATTAGCATATATACTGACAGTATTACAAAATGGAATTGAAAATGGGAATGATAAAATAAATGAACGTTATTTACTTGGAAAAAATATTACAAGAAGTTTCTTAATTTATGTTGTAATAGCTTTAGTTGTAACTGTTTTATTTAATCTTATGGTAAAAAACTTATTATCTGGTGCACTGGGTTAAACTTGAAGTCTTAGTAAACCTTATAAATTTATTACTCTAATTTTAATAAATGGCGCAAAAGAAAAAAGTTCAAAATAATGGAAAAAGTAAACCATATGTACTTGCACTTATAGTTTTCTTAGTTTTAATAGCAATTATTGTAGCATCTAGTTTTTTTAATAAAATAATGCCGCTTCAAGATGAAAATGAAACAAATAATACTCAAGTAAATTTAAATCAAACCCAATCAAGAAACACTTCTACAAATACAAGTCAGCAACCAAGACAAATAGATATTTCAACTGGTCCTAGTAGTGGTTCAGGAAGCTCAGGTAGAAGCTCTAGTGGGGGGTCAAGTAGTGGAGGAAGCAGTTCTACTGCTACTAGTTCAGCACCACAACCAGTGCAGCAATCAGAGATTATAACAATAAGACGTAATTTTGATGATGAAGATACTCAAATTATAACTGGAAGTTCATCAAATAATATTTATCAATTTGTAGTAAATACACCAGACAGATTAACATTCACACAAATGTACTTTAACTTAAAATTTGAAAATTATGTGGATGATGCAGCTATGTATGCTTTTAGGAATGCAAAATTAGATGTACAAAAACTAAATCAAGGAAATTGGCAAACAGTAATGACAACAACACTTACCAATTATGTAAGGAGCGATATTTATCCAATTTATTTTAGTTCAAATATGCCTATAGAAATTCAAAATGGAGATCAATTTCGTTTAGTTATATCAAATGTACCTTGCGAATTAGATTCACCACCAAATTCCAATTCGATTTCTCTAAGCATGTTAGATTTTAGAAATAGAACAACAATGAATTTTATAACTAGCAGAAATATAACTTTTTTAGAACCAGAAATTTCAACAGACATTCAAGACTGTACTTTAGCTTACAACCCAGTAGGAGAAGCTTTATGGTTAAGATTTGAAGAACCAGGTGGAACTTTACATGATTCAAGCGGTAAACAAAATCATGCTTTTGATCCTTTCGGAATAACTTATAGAACTGAAGGTCGTATAGATAGATGGGGAATTTATTTTACAGGTACAGATAATTATGTTCAAATGGATACTTCTACCTCTTTAGACTTTTCTGATCCAATAACTATTGAAATGTTTATTTATCCAAAGAAATTAAATGCATGGCAAGGATTAATTGGTGAAGGAAATGGTATCGATAATTATAATTTGCTTGTAGCGCTTACTCCAAATAATAAAATAGGTTTCTATACAGAACAAGGAAATTTATGGTATGAAGGTTCAACAACAATACTCTTAGCTCAATGGAAACATCTTGTAGTTACAGTAGGAAATTGTAATGTTGTAAACAATATACATACAGATTGCGATGTAAGAGTTTTCCTAAATGGTGTAGAAGAAACACTTACTGGTTTAAATGGGGCAAATATAAGTCCAGGACCAACGGATGTAAATTTAGGAGCACCAATGGCACAATCTTCAAAAGTATTAGGATCATGGCCAGGAAGTTTACCAAGATTATATCCTTACAAAGGAATAATGGACAATGTAGTAATTTATCCAAGGGCTTTAACACCAAATGAAATAGCATTAAAGTATAACAGTTATGGTTTTAATTAACACACTAAATTTATAAATTAAACAAATTCTATTATATTATGGAAAAAAGAGGATTTGAAGATCTCGAAAATCAGACTTTATTTATTCTAATTTTTGCTGCAATAATAATTGGATTGATTATTATATTTATGCTAACTAAAATTTCTGGAGGAATTTTTAAATGACTGTGAATAAAAAAGCAGAATTTCAAACAGTCTTAACTGGTTTAATTATATTTGCAATAATTGTGGGAATAACTTTTTTTATATTTAGGGCAACATCAGATGCTTTTACTAAACAGTCAAATGCCCAAGCAATTAGGTCTTGGGTAAATTTAAAAACTGCAACAGCAGGAACAGAAATAGCTTTTTCAGATAGTTCAAGTAGACCACCAGTAATTGATCTAGATAAACCTTTAGAAGTAGTTGAAGAAGATCTTTACTCAAAAGGAAAAGATCCGCCAAAAGCATTCAAAGAAATAGGAGATTCAATGGTAGATTGTTGGTATGCTTTTGAAAGTGGTGAAAAGGATTTTATGAATTCAGTAGAGAAAGAAAAATTTTGTTTTTCATGCAGAATAATTAAATTTGAGGATGATATTAAAAAAGATAAAATAGCTCTTAAAGATTTTAATAAATTTCTTTATACAAATAGTCCAGGAACAAATAACAAAGGAGAAAGACAAACTTACATGCAAATACTAAATAATGATCCAGAATTAAAACCAGAACCTAGCGATCTTGAAAATGATGTAATATTAATTGATGATGATTTTAAAATTATATTTTTTGCAGCATCTGGTAGAGGAATAGTAAATATTGTTTCTAATCTATTAATACAAGAAAATTTAATTCCAGAAGAAGATAAAACAGGTTTTACAACAGAAAAAGGAATATCTAAATTTGATCCAGATAAAACTCTAGAACCAATTGATGATGTTGAAGGCTTATCAGCTAGTGAAAAAGCTGAATTAGGTGCAGCTGCATCTGGTGTTGGTGTAGCAAATAAATATTTATTACCCAAACTTGCAGAAGAAATATCTCAAGAAGCTGGAAAAGAAACAGCTGCACAAACAGAAAAAATAACAACTAAAAAAGCAATTGAAAAAGTAACAGTAGAAATAGGCAAAACTGGAGCTCCTGAAAAAATTATTTTTGAAGCTAGTGAAGAAGTAACTGAAAAAGCAGTTGCTCAAAAAGCAATCAAAAAAGCAATTGGAAAAATAATTGCTAAAAAAGGAGCAGCTATAGGTTTAAAATTTGTATCAAAAGCAGCAGGATGGCCTTTAGCAGTTGCAGGTGCAAGTTATGGTTTGTACGAAGTAGTTAAAGGAAAAAAACCATTTGTAGCACAAATAATGTTAATAGATTCAGATAAGGTAAATGAAATATGCAATTAAAAAATAAAAAAGGAGATATAGAATTTGATACAATAATAAAACTAATTGTAGCAGTAATATGTTTACTAATTGCAATAAGTTTAATATATTTTTTCAAAGATAAATCTCTTGCAATAATAGATTCAATAAAAGATATTTTGAGGTTTGGTAAATAATGGCAGACATTTCTATGCCAAAAATGGGAGTTTTTATTTTAGGAATTATAGTTCTAGTTTTAATAATATCAATTTTAATAACAACAGGAAATCCAACAATAAAATCATTTAAGAATTCAATAAATAAGCTAATTGGTATTGAAGATAAAGAAAAGAATAATCCAGAAACTGAAACAAACAAAGTTCCTGCTCATTTCTTAGAATTAGTAAAAAGTTACAAAGAATGTAAATATTCTCCAGATTCAAATTGTTATTGTAAATTATCTTACTCACCAACAACTCCAAACTCAATAATAGAATTTGAAAGTAATGGAAATAATCTAAACATAAATTTACACACAAACAATCTAATAGATTATAATTCAGTAACAAACAAAGGAGCTAGTTTACAATCTATACCAAATAAAGAATCTGTAACTTATGAAGAACAAGTAGCAAATCAAATTTTATATTTCAAAAATACTTATTTTTCTCCATCAATTTCAAACTCACAATTTAATTTAAATGAATTTACTCTAGCACAAAAACAGTATTTAACAAATAATGAGCTATATTCAACAAAAGATGTAAATGGAAAAGATGTAATAACTTTAAGCGGCGGTTTAGCAATTTATAGGTTTGATCAAGAAAAATCAGCTTTATTTTCGTTTTCAGATGTAAATGGGTTAAAAAAATGTAATTCTTATCCGCAAATAAATGAAGCAATAGCTGAATTAGAAAGGTTAAGTAATCAAATTAATTCATGCAAAACTCAACAAATTAATTGTGAATATATTCCAAAATTACCAAAAGATTATGTAATCTCTATTGAAAATAAAGAATTAGTATTAAAATTCAGAGACAGAGTTTTACAAACTAACAAACCATTTACAGAAAAATTATGTTTATTCGATGGTTTAGAAGATTCAAAACCAGAAGATGGAAACACATTTTATATATTAAACTTTAATGATCCTATAAAAATGCAAATTTTTTCATTTAAAGACACGACTTGTTTTTTACCTTTTGATCAAGATCTAATTGAATTAGAAAAATCAAGTCAGCAACGAAGTGTAATAGCAAGATCAATAATAGATAGCTAACCAAAAAGTTTAAATAGAAAACATACAGGTTAAGTAAAAGATGCTAAAAATAAATAAAAGAGGACAAGGTTTACCTATGAATGTTATTGTAATAGCAATCATAGTTCTAGTTGTTTTAGTGATTTTAATTGCTTTCTTTGCTGGTGGGTTTTCATCCATTGTGGGCAAAATAAGAGATTTATTTGGCGGAACAGTTCAAGGTCAAGTAATTGATAACACAATACAAACCTGCGAAACATTCTGTGATTCAGCTAAAGCAACAGCTGTAAATTCGCAAAGAAATACTGCTTTTTGTACAAGATCTTTCTTAGTAGATCAGGATGGTAATGCAGACACGCCGCCAAGAATAATGAAATGTGGTTCTACATCAAGGGGAAGAGCTCCAACAATACAAGAACAAGAAAGAGGAATTGAAGATGGCGGAGATTTAGGTGTTACATGCCCAGGTGTATCCTGTGGCGCAGCTTAATATGAATAAAAAAGCATCTTCTTTATCTTTAGAAACAATTATTATTGCCATTATTGTTTTAGTTGTAATTATTATGGTTGCTTATTTTGTTTTAAAACAAGGCGGATTACTTGCAACTATTATTGGAGATCAAGCAAATAACTCAGTTGCTTTAATTCCAGAAAACCCATTACCATAAGAAATAAATACTCTCATTCTATTATTTAACTATGAAAAATAAAAGAGGGCAAGGTTATGCTGGTTACATTTTATTGTCTTTAATTATTGGTGCCTTCGCTGTATTTTTAGTTATAACTGCTCTTTCAACTACTTCAGATTTAATCCCAGGAACAGATGTAAAATGTTCAAATTCTAAATATTGGTCTGAAGAAAGAGGTCTTCATGATTTATTAGAAAATTTAGATAATAATAAAGAAACATCAGAAAGTTTTCTTTTCATCAATAATGACTGTAAATTAGTAAGTTTTACATTAAATCAAGGTTTCGGAAATATTTTATTATCAACTGAACAACCACGAGAACCTCTGCTTTGTTTATGTAAAATAGAACGTGAATCTTCTTCAGAAGCAGTTTGTGAACCAAATTATTGTTATAAGTTTAAAAACTTTGATTCTATAAACAATGAACAATTTTCAACTGAAGATCTAAAAGATTATGTTTCATTAAAATTTATTAAAGAGGGAAAAACATTAAGAATAATTTCAGCTGGAGATGAAAAACAAGCACAGCCACTAATTTATTCTAAATCAGATCAAACAAAGTACTTAGATGAAACTGGTTTAATTAATCGTTTAGTTATAATTTTTAATACAAAACAAATAACATCTTATCTTCCTATTGTAAAATTAAAAGAAAGTGGTTTTTTAATTCCGCAAGAGATTACAAATAAAGAAGGATTTACACAATTATTTGATTTAAAATTAAGTTATTCCAAATTACCGGGACAAACTAATGAAGATTATTTAATTAATGCTAAAGAAATAGATCCAAATGCAGTTAAAGCAGCATTAATAGAAATCAACTTAGAAAAATCTAAATTAAATGGTTTAAACAAAGACAAAATTGTATTATACTATAAAGTAAATAATAAATGGGCTTATTCAAAATTAACTTGTGAAGAAGCAAGCACCAAGTTCCTATGTAAAACGTCATTAACTGGTTTTTCAAATCAATTTGCAATAAGCACAATTGAAGAAGTTGCATAAAATGAATAAAAAAGCATCTATGGAATTCTTGGCAGAAAAACTTGTAGATTTAGTTATGTTAGTAATTGTAATCGTAGTTTTCTTATCAGTAATAACTTCAATAAAAGGAAATGAAGTTCATGATCTAAATGTTGAATCAAGAGATTTAGCTTTTGTAAAAGATGCTATAACAATGACAAATCACAAAATAGATTATAATTATAAAACAAGAGAAAATGTTGAAATTGAAATAAATGAAAATGATTGTGTGATTAAAACTAGTAATAAACAAGGAGAAGCAAGTCCGAAATCTTTCTATTGTATAAACAACCAATTATCTAATAAAGAAAAAATTAATCTAAAGGTTAAAAATGAATAAAAAAGGAATATTTGATATTTTAGAAAGAGGAATTTATATGACTTTTATAATTATCGTAGCAGTTTTCATAGCAGCAGTTGCTTTATCTTATATTTCTGAAGAAATAAAAACTGAAAATATTGAGACTTATTTAATATTAAAAGGCCTGGTTAATTCTGAATCATGCTTAGCTTATAACGATGGAACAAGAATTCATCAAAATATTATTGATCTAAACAAATTAACTTCTAATAGACTAAGTTCTTGCCTTTCTAAAACAGATACAGGATATTTAATAACTTTAACAAACTTAAATGGAAACCTTGTAAAATCAGAAAGCAATTTAGACGTAAGACAAAAGGCATATCTTCCTATTTGTAAAAGTATCAAAGGATTTATTTGCACTAAAAAATCAACTTTAATAAATTATTATGAAAACAATCAAATTAAAACAGTAATTATGAATTTAGAGGTGATAAAACTTGACAAATAAAAAAGGAGACTTAGCATTTGGTTTATATTTTTGGCCTACATTCTCACTATTAATAATAACATTAATTATATTTGGAATAATATTTTTTATAGTGGGAATTAAATCTGACAAAATAACAATAAACTCTCAAGTTTATGAAGATAGTTCGAAAATAATTACAGTCTCTAAATCACCAACAAATGTAATAATTAATGAAAAAAATTTATCCATCTCAGAATTAATATCTTTAGCACATAAAGATGAAAGTTATAAAGAAAAATTAAATACCGAATTTACTTATTTAATAAATAAAATTCCAAAACCAGAAAATAAAAAATCAAATTGGAATGCAAAGATAATTATTGATAATAATGAATTTTTAAAAATAGATCAATCTTCAGTTGGTTCAAGTAATTATTTTAATCAAGTAATGATAATCCCTTTAGAAGATAAGAAGATAGCAAAATTAGAACTTTCTTTATCTTGTAGACTATGTAAATTACAAGATTTAGGGGAGTTTGTATAAATGAATAAAAAAGGAATATTCTTTCCATTATTTGTTTTTATAACCATTTTCTTATTATTAACTATGCTTTATGTAGTAAATGATGAAGAAAGTGAAAAAAATGATTTAATTGGATTAAAAGCAGTAAATATAATAAAATTACAAGATGAAACTGAAAAAATCCAATCTTATCTAGATTTATCAACAAAATATGCAGCAAATGAAGCTCTAAAAAAACTAGCAGCTAATGGGGGTTATTCAGAAGGAAGGTGTAAAAAAACACAAAAAGATTTAATCAACACAGAAGAATACATTATTTTAGAAACTTGTCCAGAACTGAATATAAATAACGAATTTAATTCTCAATTAAAAGAAGAAATAAAACAATATATAAAAATTTATGAAACAAGCTATATTGAAGCAGACTTAGAAAAGTATTATGGACTTGGAATTTATGATTATGTCAGTTCATTAACAAAACCAGAAGAATTAACATTTAATAAACAATATACAGAAAAAGTTAGAGAAACAAATGTTTTAGAAATTAAAGACTCAGTAGTTTATTTTTCAGAAATAGATTTACAAATAGAAAACACAACAGATTCATTTATCAAATTAAGTCCAAAAATAAAACTGCAAAAACAAAATTTTGAAATTTACAATGAATTATATCTGGAAATAAAAGAAAACTGTTTGCAAAAAGAAACAACGAAATGTGAAGGTTCTTTGAAAATAGAATTCCCAGAAATAACAATAGAAGTTGAGAATGAATTAGTAAAAATAAATTTACCTTCTAAACTAGGCAAAATAAGGTTAGCTTTTAAAGAGTATAAAAAACCAAGTTAGTAATATAGTTTAAAACACAAAAAAGCTTTTATAGCCTAATAAAGTAAGAGTATTATGATTCTAGACTACGACACAATATTAAGTAAAATAATAGATACTAGTGGTCTTTCTAGAGAAGATATTGAAAAAAAGATCAAACAAAAACAATCAGACTTACAAGATTTAATATCTAGGGAAGGAGCAGCCCACATTATTGCAAATGAATTAGGAGTAAAGCTCTTTGACGGAACTACTAAAACATTAAAAATAAATCAAGTTCAAGTTGGATTAAATTCTGTTACTTTACTGGGAAAAGTAATGAATATCTATGAAATTAAAAGTTTTGAAAAAAATGGAAGAAAAGGTAGAATTGGATCTATGCTTCTCGGTGATGAAACTGGAGCAATAAGAATAGTTATTTGGGATGAAAAATTAATAGATCTAATAAAAGAAATAAAACAAGAAGACACATTAAAACTTTCTAATGCTTATTCAAAGCAAAATGCTAATGGTTTTAAAGAATTACATTTAGGAAGTAAATCGCAAATAATAATTAATCCTGAAAATGAATTAATAAAAGAAGTAAGAACAAATACTACGACATTTACACCTGCTGAAAAAAAGAAAATAAGAGATTTAAATGCACCAGGATTCGCAGAAGTATTTGGTACAATAGTTCAAGTATTTGAACCTAAACATTACAATTCATGTCCTGTTTGTAGTAAAAAAGTAATGCCAATAGGAGATAAATTTACTTGTCAAGACCATGGCGAAGTAAAAAGTAAAAAAGTTCCAATATTAAATATTTATTTTGATGATGGAACTGGAAATATAAGGGCAGTTCTTTTTAGAGAACATGCAGAAAATATTCTTAATAATAAAGTTCAATTAGATGAGATAAAAAAAGAGTGTTTGGGAAAGCAATTAATTTTAAAAGGAAAAATAACTAAAAATGAAATGTTTAATAGAATGGAATTGGTTGTTAATGGATTAGAACAGCCAGATCCAGAAAAGATAATTGCTGAATTGCAAAATGATGTATAAAACCCATTTAGCTTTAGGTTTTTTAATTGGTATTTTAACTAGTGAGTTTTTAGGTGGTTCACATCCGATAATTTATATTATTTTAGTAACATTTTTTAGTTCTCTTCCAGATATAGATCATCCTAAAAGTAAAATAGGAAGAAAATTTCCATTTATTTCTTGGCCAATAAATCTTATTTTTAGCCATAGGGGTTTCTTTCATTCAGTATTTCCTCCAATAATTTTACTTATAGTTTTTAAGTACTTCAATTTAGACATAATTGCTTATCCTATTGCAGTAGGTTATATTGCACATCTACTAGGTGACACTATAACAAAAGAAGGAATAACTTTCTTCCATCCAGTGTCAAAATTTAGATTACGTGGTCCAATGAGAACTGGAAGATTCTTAGAACATATAATTATGGGCCTTATTTTAGTAGTAGATGTTATATTAATATTAAAACTATTAAATTTTTAAATAGTAGTTTTTTCTCAGTTTAGTGGTATCAATAATAATTCCAGCATGTAACGAGGAAATGTACTTAGAGAATACACTAAAAAGTATTAAAAATCAGAATTTTAAAAACCATGAAATAATTGTTGTTTGTGATGGTTGTACAGATAATACTGAAAAAATAGCAAAAAAATACAAAACTAAAATAGTCAATTTAAAAGAAAGAACTGGCCCAGCAAATGCCAAAAATAAAGGTGTAGAAAAAGCAGATTACAATAAACTAGTATTTTTAGATGCAGATACTTTATTATCAGAAGGAATTTTAAATAATATAGATAAAATTCTTAATTCAGAAAAAGAAATAATAGGAACTTGTATAATAAAACCATCAAATAGAAAATTAAAACATAAAATTGCTATGTCTATTAAAAATACTTTTTTCTGCCCGCTAGGAAAATCTAATGGAATAATATTTTGTAAAAAATCTACATTTGAAAAATTTAAAGGATTTAATAATTCATTAAAACAAGCAGAAGATTGGGACTTTGTTAGAAGAATAAAAAAACAAGGAAAATATATAATTCTAAAAAATCCAGTAATAAGTTCTACAAGAAGATTTGAAGAAAAAGGATATACCTATACTACCGTTTACTGGATAAAACAAATGTTAAAACCAAAACTAGACAAAGATTATGAAATAATTAGATAGCTAAATCAAAATTCTCCAATTTTCTTTATAATATTTAAACTTCTTTTCAAATTCTTCTCTTGGTGTTAATTCCAAGTTTAAAGATTTTAAAATCTCTTTAAGATATTCTTCAGTTTTTTCTTTATCTTGTTCAGAAGACATTTTCTCTAATTCTAAAATATAACCATAACCTTTTGTAAAATCTACAGAAATACTAATATCGTTCCATTTGAAATCGGTTCTTTCTCTAAACCATTTAATTCCAACATCAAATCCAAGAAGTTTTAATAATCTTTCACTTTTTGAAAAATCATCTTTGTCAAATTTAATTTCTATTTCTTCCCTTTGATGGTCATGAACTTTTCCAGATTTCCAAACCAATTTAGAAAAGTAATCATTTTTCTGAATTCTAAAGTCTTCTTTGCAATCAAAATAATAAGTTTCCTGGTTGTCTTTTTTTAAGAATTCAGCATTTTTAGTAAAGAAATCAAGTAATTCATTATATTTTTGTTCAGAAATGAAGACTTTAAGCTCAACTTCTATATTATTCATAGATTATAGTTGGTCTTTAATTATTTAAGAATTTAGATAATAAAAAATAAATAAAATAAAAAAATAGTTGGTTACGCTAGTCGTAACGAGAAACTTTTAAGTATGAACTTATTGTTGATCTCTTTTACTTTGGTAACATTCTTTGCAATAAACTGGCTTACCTTCTTTAGGTTTGAATGGTACTTCACATTCATTACCACATTCAGAGCAAGTTGCTTTATGCATTTCCCTTGGGCCAAAATTTCTTCTTGGACCGCCTCTGTTAAATCTATCCATTTTTCCTCCATGGTTCCATAAGTGGCTTTTACACCCTATATGTACTAATATAATTGAAATAAACCAATATTTATAAAACTATCTTTTAGGAATTTGAAGGGATATAGGATATATTTTAGATAAATTTTATATAGGTTAATTTTAAACGAAAATAAAGATTTTATGTTAAAAGAGGCTTAAAATGACTGGAAATCCCGAAACCAAACATGATACTGTAGGCTATTATGCTGTTATTAGAAGCCCTAAGTCTGGGGTTTATTGGTCTGTATATTCTCCTAGTGCTGCAGGTTTACAAGAAGACTTAACTAGAAAGAAAGCATTGGAATGGGAAGTATTAGCCCAATATGTTGATGTAAAAAATGGAACTGGAACAAAAATTACTCGTGCAGTTGATGAATTGAATAGAAGAATGAGTGAAATAGATCCAGCACAAGCAAAAAAATATTTGGAAAAATTACTTGATTAAACTTTCTTCACAATATCTGGTATTTTTAATTTAGGTACTTTAGACACACCCCAACCAAAAATAGCTTTCCATAAATTTTTATTTTGTTTTCTGTAATTTGAAAAAGAAATTTCTAATGCTAAATTAAATTCAAAAATTGCTTCTGAAAGTTGAGTTCTATTTAATATTGCACTTTGATCTTGATGTGAAAAAGCTAATTTTAGAAGATAATATAACTCATTAGTTATTGCAATTATTTGAGATTTATCAAAAGCTTGTCCTCTTATTATATTTGCTTGTTTTTTAAGAAAGTCACACAACTCATCAAAATTAAAATTTCTAGCCATAGAAAAAGACATAATTTAAACATATTAAATAATTTATCTTATTAAAGATAGATAATAAACTAAAGAATTAAAAAAGTTATCGTTTTATTTGAAAATTAGTTTGTCAATTTTGGTTGTAAATAAAAGAAACCAGACTAATACAAAAGCAATAGGTAAAGAATAATAGCCTATTTCAAAAGATTTAGAGATTAAGTAATCGACTAATCCAATAACGAATAAAAAAAATGTAAGTGCTGCAGTTAGTAAAAGTCTACTATTTCTAATTCTCTCTTTTAATTTCATAAATTAAATAATATTAAGGAGTATTTATTTATATTGTAAACTTTTCAATATTTTCTACAAAACCAATTTTAAATCTAAAAATAATCAATAACTAGAAGCGAAAATAACAACTACAAAATATAGTTTTCATAACAACATACGACGACACGACATCCCACCCTCATAGAGTTTATATATAAAATTCCCAATCATAGTTTCATACCTCATTGAAAAAGAACCTAACAGGAATAAGAGGTAAAATTCGATTTCCTAAGTAAGTTCTCTTGAGGGGTTATGAAACAAAAAGCGAAAGCAAAGGAGAGTAAAAAATATGGCAAGACCAATAAAAAAGTTTAGATCAGGTCAACTAGAAGTTGCAATCTGGTTAAATGAAAGACAAATAAAAGACGACACAATTGTAGGTTTTAAAACAGTAAGCCTAAGAAAATCTTGGAAAGACGAAAAAAACGTTTGGAGAGATTCTACAATACAACTTAGAAAACACGATATTCCAAGAATTCTTGTTTTAATGAACAAAACTATGGAAGAATTACTTTTAACACAAGAAGAAAAAGCACACGAAGATAAAGAAGAGGAGGATGAAGAAAATGAGTAGAAAAACTGAAATACTAGAGCAAGTTCAAGAGATTATGCCACAAAATACTAAAGAAAATAAAGTTATGACTGTAGAAGATTTACCAGGTGTAGGTCCAGCAACAGCTGAAAAATTAAAAGAATCAGGATTTGATACTTTACTTTCTTTAGCAGTAGCATCACCAGGTGAACTAGTTGAAGCTGGCGGATTAACAGAAGCAACAGCAAGAAAAGTAATCAAAGCTTCTAGAGACGCAATGAATATGGGTTTCGAATCTGGTGACGAAATAATGGAAAAGAGAAAAAGCATTATTAAAATCCTGACAAATTCTAAAGCTTTAGATTCTTTGTTTGGTGGTGGAATAGAAAGCGGAGCAATTACTGAATGTTATGGGGAATTTGGTTCTGGAAAATCTTCATTAGCACATCAACTAGCTGTAAATGTTCAATTACCAAAAGATCAAGGTGGAGTTGAAGGAACAGCAGTTTGGTTAGATACAGAATCAACATTTAGGCCTGAAAGAATTAAACAAATTGCAGAATCAAATGGTTTAGATGCAGAAAAAATGTTAAAGAACATTAAAGTTGCAAGATGTTTTAATTCAGATCATCAAATGCTTTTAGCAGAAAAAGTTGAAGATTTAATTAAAGAAGGACAAAATATAAAATTAGTAATTGTTGATTCACTTATGTCTCACTTCAGAGCAGATTTTTCTGGTCGTGGTCAATTAGCAGATAGACAACAAAAACTAAACAAACACTTACACCAACTACAAAAATTAGCATCAAGCTACAATCTAGCAGTTTATGTAACAAACCAAGTAATGTCAAAACCAGATACTTTCTTTGGAGACCCAACTGCAGCTGTAGGTGGGCATATTGTAGCACATAACTCAACTTATAGAGTTTACTTGAGAAAAGGAAAAAAAGGAACAAGGGTAGCTAAAATGATTGATGCCCCGCAGTTACCTGAGACAGAAGCAATATTCCAAGTAACAGAAAAAGGTTTAGAAGACGTTTAGTTCTTCTATTTTTATTTTTTCATTTAGTTAAATTTATTAAAACTTTAAGTTACAAGCGTAGATAGTTATTAATATTTGAAATTCTTTAATTTATTATGGAAAAAGTTCGTGATTTTATTAAAAAAAATCCAAAAACGTCTATAACTGGAATAGTTGCAGGTGTATTAGCAATAGCATTATTAATTAATCAAAGATTACAAAAACAAGAAACAGAATTAAATAAAAAAATTGCGGAATTAACTAGAACTGCATCAACATCAGAAAGACAACCAAATCTACCGCATTATATACAAATAGATAGTTCAACAACATGGAAAGAAGCATTCACAAAAATTTCTACAGAAGCACAAACAAGAGCTAAACTAAGAGAAAGAATACAAGAAATTATAAAAGAACTTAACTTAGAACCACAACTCGACCCAAAAAATACCATTTTTGGCACGCCTAGTTTTGAAAAATTAGAAACTATTTGGAAAAAAGATATTCAAATTGCAAAATTATTACCGGGCATAAATCCAGAATATTTCAAACAGTATATGGAACATTTTTCAAGAGCAGATGGACTTTCTCAATGGACAATTCAGGAAATTATAAAAATCATTATTGAATCTTTAGATGTAAAAGGAGAATTAAATTGGTTAGATATCTATAATTTTACTATGAGGTTACAAGAGTATAAAGGAAAATATAATCCAAAGTCTCACGATCCAAGAATATTTTTAATTGATATATTAATAGAAGAAATAACAATAGACTACATAACTGCAGTTAATTACAAAAGAGATTTACAAAAAACTTTGAGAGAGGTTCAAGAGCTAATAAGAATTGTAGAGTCACAAAAAATGTCAGATGAAAAAGATATATCTGAGCTTTATAATTATGAAAATAAAATTCTAGACTATTTATCTAGATTAGAAATATATGAAGAATTTTTAAGACAGAAAAAAGAAGAATTAAAATCAATGAATTAAACCTTCTTATCATCAAATCCAAAAAAATACCCAACATATTTTACAATTAAATGTCCCAAAGTCCAGACAATTAAAACCCAAAAAGAAATTTCTAAATAATTAGTAAAATAAAAAGGAACAAATAGTATAACTAAACCTAAAGCACTATTAACTTGATCTAAAAAATAAAAACTTTCTCCAGATTTAAAATTAAATCTTCTTTTAATAAAACTACCAATCAAATCCCCAAATAAAACAGAAAATCCAATTAAAAAACCAAATAGAATGAAATTAATAGAATTATAATTAACTAAACTTAAAGCATTAAAATAATAAGTTCCAAAAAGTAATTTTTGTAAATAAACAACTAAAATACTAAATAAAATTCCAAAGAAAAACCCACGAAAAGTTTTATTCTCTCCAAATAATCTATTTTTCCCAAGTTTAAAACCGAAATCAACTGGATAATTTAAAAAATTAATTTTACGAGCAATAACAGGCACTATATTAGCAATCGCAGCAGGAATTAACAAATAAACAATTTGTAATAACATTATCTTTTTTCCTTATTTATTAACATATCAATTAAACTAAACGTTTGGGTATTATCCCACCTTTCTAATTTATAGTTATATTGTTTAAGATTCATAATAAAATCAACTACATGGTTCTCATTCAAATCTGTATAAAATTCACCAAATTTCTTTTCCTGAATATATAATGAATTTAATACTTGTTCAAAATGTTTTTTAATAGGAACTACTAAAATAGGTTTTCCCAAATATAAAGATTCACTAATTAAAGTAAATCCGCCGTTTGTAATCACAGCCTTACAATTTACAAGATCTTTAAGGAAATCTTTTCCATCATTAAATTTTTTAAAAAATAAATTTCCAACAACTTTATCTTTGTCAAAACCATAAATAATAAATTTATAATTAATTCTTTTTAAAATATCAATTAACTTGTCATAACTTTTAGTAGATTGATAAACAAAAACATAATCTCTACTTTCGGTTTTCTTAACATCTAAAATTTCTTTTCTAATTATTGGTTTTATTTGAAATGAATCTTGTCTGTTTTCAATATGTGTTCCAGGTAAACACATTACTAAATTATATTTGGCTTTAAACAATATTGTTTTAATTATCATTAAAGCTTTTATTTTACTTAATCTATAAATATCTGGGCAATTATAGTTTCCATAAATTAAAAAATGTTGGTTATTAATATTAATTAAAGGCTTATTAAGTTCATTTGCAATATAACCACTAAAGCTTTCCATGTCTGAAAAAACAATATCTGGATTAAATTTTTCTACAGCTCGCCTAGTATCACCAAGTTTTTCAAAAGTCTTTCTAGAAAGTTTTCTTAAATTAGCAATTGCAGTTTTAAAATTGAGAATTGCATTTTTTTTAAATATAATTTCTAACCCTTCTATGTTGTGAACATCATTATGATATCTTTTAAAATAATTATATGCTCTTCCGCTAGTAATAATCATAACTTTATGCTTTTTTTTCTTAAGATGATCAATAATTACCTTGCTTCTAATAGCATGGCCCATTCCCACACTTAAAACCCCATATAGTATCTTAGCCATTAGAAATATACCTCTACACTAATCTAGTATAGTTAAATTTATAAATATTTGGAAAGTCTCAAGAATATGAATAAACAAATTACTTGCAATTCTTGTAATGTAAAGATAATGAACTTGACAGGATCTGTTATTTTTAAGTGTCCTAGCTGCAGTGAAACAGAGATTATAAGATGCGACCATTGTAGAAGGATAGTTGCTAAATATCATTGTTCTAAATGTAACTTTGTAGGTCCTTAAGATGTCAACAAATAAGCCACCGACAAAGATGTTTATTACTATCAAAATTATGCCAGAATCTCCAGAAGTAGATCTAGAACATCTTAAAAATCATATTAAAGAAGTTGCTGACGCTTTTGAAGCATCTATGAATCCAAAAACAGAAATTGAACCTGTTGCTTTTGGTTTAGAAGCTCTAAAAGTTACTTTATTATTAGATGAAACTAAAGGTTCTGAAGAGTTATGTGAAGAAATAGCTAAAATACATGGTGTTAGCTCTGCAGAAGTTATTGATATGAGAAGATTAATTTCATAAACTTATTTTTATGTATTTCAATAGAATAATATTTTGGTGTGAATTCCCTAAAGAAGTAAATTGGCAGAAATTTAATAAAATTCTAAACTTTCCAATTGAAATTTATATTGCTTCTAACACAAAAAAAGAATTCTTAAAATGGAAATCAAAAATTAAAAATAAAAACGTTAAAGAAATAGGAGTATGGCCGACTTTAAGTTTAGAACAAGGTTATTGGTTTTCTTCATATCTTTCCAAAGAAAATATAAACAAATTAAAAGAATTTGAAAAAATTAATATGAAAATAGATTTAGAACCGCCATTATTAACTAAAAGTTATAACTTCTTTAAACTTGCAAGAATTTATACAAAATTTATATTGTTTAAAAGATCAAAAAATAAAACCTACCTAAACCAAACAATAAATGAAATAAGTAAATCTAATAAAATAATTTTAAGCGGATTTCCATTTCCAAAATTTTTAAGCTCATTTTATGGAGATGTTCATCTTGATGGAAAAAATATTTACAGAAACTTCTTTATTTACAGCACATTAATTCCTAAACCTTTAAGAGCAATTTCAAGATTATATTTTAAATATTTTATAAAAAAATCACTTAAGAAATTTACTGAAGAAAAAACTTTATTTGCAGTTGGATGTATTGGCCATGGAATTCTAGGAAATGAACCAAAATATAATAATATAAATGAACTTGATAAAGATTTAAAATTTCTATTAAAAAATAAAGTAAAAAATGTTGTAATATTTGATTTAGCAGGCACAATGAATAGAGATAAACCTCAGGAATGGCTAAATACTATTAAAAAATACCAAAACCAATAAACTTAAAACTTCTATCAATTTAATAAAAACATGTCACAATTATCAAAAGAACAATTAAAAGAAATTGAAGATTATCTAAAAACTTTCCCTGAAAATCAAAGAAAGGAAAAAGAAATAGAAATAAAAAAACAATTAGAAAATCAAACTACCCAATGTCCATTTTGTTTAATGTCTGAAGGAAAAATAGAAACAACTAAAATTTTTGAAGATCCAGGTTTTCTAGCAGTTTTAGAAATAAACCCGGCAAACAGAGGACATACCATTTTAATGTCAAAAAGACATATTAAATCAATATCAGAATTAAATGAACCAGAAACAGATCATTTAGGAAAAATAATAAAAAAACTATCAACAGCAATAAACTTAACAGCAGAAGGCGTAAATGTTCTTTATTCGGAAGGAAAAGCTTCAGGTCAAAGATTTGAACATTTTACAGTTAATATAATTCCAAGAATTTCTAAAGACAAAGTAAATATTGAATGGCAGCCAAGTAAAATAGAAAAACAGGATTTAGAAAAAATTAAGCAGGAGATAATAAGTAGAATACCAAAAGAAATTCCAAAAAATATTCCTCAACCATTAAAACAAGATTATCTAAAAAGTGAATTAATGAAAATGAAAAAAAGATTACCTTAATTTGTTTGTAATAAAAGTTAGTAAATAGAAAAATCCAAAAACTACTATAGATATAACCAATAATTGTAAGATTATATAAATAATTCCTAAAGGAAAGGTAATTGCCTTATTTTCATAAAAATAACTAACACCACGAATTACAAAACTAGCTATAATAGAACTAACAATAAGTACTTTAGTTTCTCTTTCCATAAATAATAATTGTAATGCTTGTTTATTAAACTTATTTATTTAAACAAAAAACAAAAAGAAATCACCAAATAAAATACTAACAATAAAACCAATTAAAAAACCAGGTACAAAAGGTATTCCTTCTTTTACTAAAACAGTTTTAATTTTATTTTTCTTCAAAATTTCAATATCTTCTTTAGTCAAACCAATATTTCTAATCTTACAAATTAATTTGTTTGCTTTAAAAACATCTTTTGCAAGCCAGTCTCCTTCAACTAATTTATTTACTTTTATAAATTTATACATTAAAGAATTTTCAATAATTTTAGTAAATTGAATTATAATTGAAGAAATTAAACAAATTAATATTACTAAAGAAACCATTTTAAAAATAAAACTATCAAATATAGAATAACTAATTAAAATTAAAAGCAGTCCAAAAATAAATAAAATAATTAAAATTTTAAATGAAGTTTTACTAATATCTTTCTTTACTTTGCTATAATTTTTAACTCCTAAAAATATGCTGTAAACAATTCCATAAACAACACCAGCAACAAGTATATTTAATAGTAAAGTTCCTAAAAAAGGCAGACTATTTAGAGAAAATTTAGATATCACTTGGTAATTTCCAAACACAACGCCCAAACCCATTAATAATTTACAATCTCCTCCACCCCATTGTTTAGTATAATACATTAAATTAGCAAATACAAAAAATATAGCAAAACCAATTATGCCATAAATTAAATAACTAAAATCTTTTTCAATAAAAGAATAAATTAATCTTGCCCCAAAACCAACAGCAATAAAAGAATAACTAACCAAGTCAGGAACTTCTCTTTTTTTAATATCTGTAATACTGCATATTATTAAAACTATTAAAGCCACAATAACTAAAAAATACCAAAAAATCATGATATAATTTAAAATTAAAAACTATATAAAATATTCTTTAATTAGTACAAAAACATTTAAATACACCTTTGCCTGTTTTAATTCATGCCTAGATCAAAAAAAGCTCAATCTGAAGGTGGAGCAGTAGCTGTAATTCTTATTATAATTGCTTTGTTTATGGTACTTTATTTATTGTTTATTTCTCCAGAAGAAAGGGAAAGAATTCTAGATTCAAATAACACAGGTAGTTCTATAGGTACATCTGGAAGATCTTCATTTTCAAGAATTGAATTAGTTGCAGAATCTCCTGGTTTGGTAACACCAACAAAAGAATTTGCAATTGTTCATCGGCTCCCTGGAGTCAATATTTTTCTTAAAGAGGAGCCAAGTTTTAAACCACTTTCATCTGATTTAACTGTTTCAAGAACATTATTGTCTGAAAATTCTCCCACATTAAAATTTAATCTAGATCATTTAGAAGAAACTACAACAGCTAGTTTAATTTTCTCAGTAGAAGAATCAGAAGGAACTTTAGAATTAGAAATTAATGATAATATTTTTTACAGTAAACAAATACAAAAAAAAGGTGTAGAAATAGTAGAAATTCCTAAATCTTCATTGATAGATAGAAATGAAATAAAATTTAGAGTTTCTTCTCCAGGAATAGCATTCTGGGCAACAAATAAATATCATCTAAAAGATATTAGTGTTAAACAAGAATATGTAAAAAGAAATAGAGAAGAAACAAGAACATTTACTATAACACCCCAAGAAAAATTAAACATGTTAAATACTAAATTAAAATATTCACAAACATGCAACGATCCTTTACAAGACCAGCTTACAACTTTAGATATTTTAATTAATGATAAAAGATCACATACGGCAGAAGTAAGATGTGCTAATACAGAAGAAGAAATAGAAATAGATCCAGATTCATTAATTGCTGGATCAAATACTATTACTTTTAGATTGGAAAAAGGAGATTTTACTTTTAATCAATTAAAAATAGAAACAGAATCAAGAGAATCTGAAAGACCAACATATTTCTTCTCTTTAACAGACAGACAATTTGATGATATTCAAAGAGGAAGAAGAGGATTAAAATTACAAATATTAATGGATAACAATCAAAGAGTTAAAAATGCTAGAATATTAATAAATAGTAATAATGTTCTAATGCAGGTAGAAAGAAATGATTTTGTTTTAGACTTGAAAGATTATGTTCTAGAAGGAACAAACTTCATTAAATTAATTCCTGTAAATTCTTTCAATATTATAGGCTTTAAAGTAATTTTAGAATAAAAAGGTGATAAATGACTAGTGCAACTGCTGGATCAATTCCAGGAAATCCATTTCAAGAAGTATTTGGTCCAATAGGTGGTTGGCTAAAAAAAGCATTATTTACTTTAATAGTTGGTCTGCTTTGGGCAGCAGTATTTGCTTTTGTTGTAGGTGCAGGTGTCTTCTTATTTTATCAATTTAGATCTGGAAATGTTGAATCTACAGTAGAGCATGTAAATGTTGCTGGACAAGAAACAGTAGGAAATCCTCTTAAATTAGCAATAAAACAAAATGCTCCAGGACTTTACTACACTTTTGTTGAACCTGAAAGTCTTCAACCATATGCAATAGATTCAGTAGTACAAAATAATAAAAATAATGAGGAACTAGGTGTTAAAATAGTAGAATTTGAACCGCAAGTTTCTTTCTTCAGACCAAATTCAGAAATTAGTTTAAGAGGAAGAATAAAAGCAAGAGGTTTAGACCAGCCAACAAAAATAGAAGTTTATTGTCAATTAGAAGAAGAACAAATGATACCAGCAGAACTTCTTGGTACAAATGTTATTGGACTTAACATAGGAACTATATTCAAAGATCAAACAACAGAATTTAGAGTTAATTGTAATTTCCCAGATGGAGTTTCAACTACAAAAGCAATAGAATCTAGAACAGCAAAATTAGTTGTAATTTATGAATTTTCTACAGTATCTTCTCAGCGTATTTGGGCACTAAATAGAGAATCTCTACAAGACTTGCAAAGCAAAGGAATAGACCCATTTGTACAATATGACAAAAGAGATCCATTAAAAGATAAAGATAATAAAATAAGAGCTGAACAAACTCCAGGACCAATCAACTTAGGTTTACAAATTGATTTCCCGCAGCCAATTACTACTAATTCAAGATATGAACTGCTTGTACAAATTGCACCACAATCATATGGGGTATTACAAGAACTTAACTACTTGAAAATAAAAGTTCCTGCAGTTAAAGATCTAAATTTAGCTCTACAAGGAGGAGAAGCTTTAGGTTCAGGATCAAAATGCGATTTTACTTATGCAGGACAAACAGATGATGGTTACAAAGAGTATCAATTAGTAGATTCCAAATTACAAGAAACAAATAAAGTGTGTGATAAAGAATTACTAAGAGAATATGCATTCACAGAACAAGCATGTTTAGAATTTTTCAAACAACCATTATTCAAATGTAATTTTATTGCAACAACTGTACCAGAAACTTTACTTTCAGATTTAATAAAAGCAGAAGCACTTTATTCAGTTAAAGTAGAAAAGAAACTTGTTATAGACATTAAAGGTCCACCTTCAAGTGCTGCAGGAGTAGCTTAGAATTAAAAATGTGCTTTAGTAAAATTTCTACATTCTTTAAAAATTTAACAACAAATAAATTAGAATCTAAAAATAATAAAGAATTAGTAAATGAATTTATTAACTGTATAAAAAATTTCTACAAAGAAGTAGAAAAATTAGAACTTACTAGATATTTTATGAAATTAGAAAAGAAAGCAGTAAAAAAGAGAGTAGAATATGAATTATTTTTACTAGATAGGATTGAAGATATATTAGATGGGGACGAAGAAAGGAATGGGCCTTGGAGTTTTACGAAAGATGAAAAACATGAAATTAGTGAAGAATATCCAATTTTTAATATTTGTAACATGGCTCAGATTGAATTTCTAAGAGACTGGAAGCAAGAAGAAGGTGAAAGCGTGTTTCATCCATTTGCTGATGTAGAAATAAAAGCTTCTGAAGTAAGAAAATTAGATGAGGAAACTCAAGAAAAATTAATTAAATATAAAAGACTTGGTAGAGAAATAGCAACAGAACTATACAAAAGACTTGATCTTGAAGCTAGAAGAAGACTTAAAAAAATTTAAATCAAGAACATAGAAATCTTTTTAACTACGAATTTATCTTAATTTACTATGAAATTAAAGTGGTGTTATCTAGTTATTGTTTTATTATTAATATTAACAGCTTGTTCTTCAATTTCAGATAGAATTCCTTTTTTAGGTGGAAAACAAGCACCAGTTGGAGGTTCAGGATTAACTTTAACTTTTGTAAATGTTCCAGCAAATAATGAATTAATTTATGAAGGAGCAGAATTCGATGTTGAAGTAGCTTTAGAAAATAATATCGTAAATGAACAAGGATTAACTGGCAGAATATGTTTACAAGATGATTTAACTGATAACTTTGGCGGAATTACTTCAAATCTATGTCAAAATTTTAATTTACCTTCAGCTACAAAATCTTCTAATGGTAAAGTTACATCAGTACAAGAAAATTTCCTTTTCAAACCACAGCCCTATAAGGGATTACAAAAAGAACTAGAGCTTTCAAATAGTATAAATGCAGTTGTTGCATATGAACTAGAATCTATTTCTGGTTCTGAAGTGTGTATAAAAAGAAGAGAAGCAGAAGTAGCAAATTGTCTTAACCAACAAAAATTAGAGACAAGACAATCAGATTTACCTCTAAAAATACAAAGTATTGAAGCAAAAGTTTCATCAAAAGATCAATCAGAATATGTAGTTATATTAGATATTAGTTTAGAAAAAGCAACAAAAGGACAACTTTTAACTCCAGGAAGTATAACTTCTGGTAGTATAGAAGCACCAACAGCAGAAGTGAATTTTGAAATAAGCATTGATGGAAAACCTATAAAATGTAATACTGCTTCTGCAGGCAAAGTAACATTTAGATCTAATGAAAACGAAAAACTTATTAAATGCACAGGACCTATAACATTAAATCAAGATTCAATCATGGCACAAATAACTATGAAAATGAGTTATGGTTTCAAGCAGACTTTAAATGGTCCAAAAATTAGATTAATAAAAAATGAGGAATTGATAACATGAAAAAAATTACAATTGCATTCTTAGTTTTGATGTGTTTACTCTTAGTTCTATCTGGTTGTAAGGGAAATAAAACACCAAAAAACACAACTGGTTTTATTGGAGGAACAGAAGGAATATCTTCTCAAATAACTATTGAATCAACTTCAGGAAATAATAATGTTTTTGATAATGGTGTAGATCCTTTCTATATAGATGTTACTTTAGAAAATAAAGGTGAAGACGAGGCAGCAGAAGGAGAAGTTCTAGTAACTTTAGATAATATTAATTTTAATGCTTTCCAAATACAAGATCCTACAAAAAGAAATGATATATCTCTTTCTGGTTTAAGAAAAGAAGGCGGAAAAACAACAGATGCAGCACAAACAATAGTTAGATTTAATGCAAATTACAAACCAGATGAAGTAGCAGATAGAACAGTTTCATTATCAGTAAATTCTTGTTATAAATATCAAACAATATCTAGAGTAAAAGATCTTTGTTTAAGAAAAAAAATAACAAGTCCAGGAACAACAGATACATGTAAAGTAGATGAAGCAAAAATAGCTGAAAATTCAGGTGCTCCATTCAGAATTAAAACATTTACTGAAAGTCCTGCTGGAGAAAATAAAGTTAGAATATTTATTGAAGCAATGAATGAAGGAAAAGGAACTATTTACAGCAAAGATTATTTATCTCAAGGAAAATGCATTGATAGTGAAGAAAATAAAAACAAGATCTATGCAAAAATACAATTAACAGAAGTTACAAATAGTGCCAGCATAATTACTTGTTCAGGATTAGATAAAAATGAAGGAAATTTAAATGTTATACAAAATAAAGTTCAATTATCTTGTATGATTGATACTTCAAGTTTACAAGATTCAACATTTGAAACACCATTACAAGTAACATTTGATTATGTTTACAAAGATGGTGCTACAACAACATTAACAATTAAAAGTTCTATTTAACAAATGGAAAAAAGAGATTTAATAATTGTAATCTTATCTATTTTACTTTTAATTTCTATTTTATTTAGTTTTTATATCTTTTTCAAAGAACAAAAACTAGAATCACAAATACAAAACATAGCTGATAAAGCAATAGAAGGATTTAACATTTCTAGAAATGAATTCGACAAAATAGATACAAGATTAACAAATTTAGAAGACAACATAATAAATTCAAATAATAATACAAACTCTTAAATAGGGTTATTTTATTGCTTTTTTATGCCTATTAAACAAGGTAGCAAAGTAAAAGTAGAATATACTGGTAAATTAGAAGATGGTTCTATTTTTGATAGTTCTAAGAATCATGGAGTTCCTTTAGAATTTGAAGTTGGGGCTGGTCAGATAATTCAAGGTTTTGATGAAGCAATAATTGGAATGGAAAAAAACGATCAAAAAGAAGTTAAAATTCCAGCAGAAAAGGCTTATGGAACTTACAATCCAGAATTAACAAGACAAATACCAAGAGATAGTTTTCCTGAAGATCAAGAAGTTAAAGTTGGAATGATAGTAGGTTTACAATTACCAAATGGAGCTCAATTTCCAGCAAAAATAGTTGATTTAAACGAACAAGAAATAACTTTAGATCTAAATCATCCTTTAGCAGGAAAAACTTTAATATTTGAAATAAAGATAGTTGATTATTCTTAGAAATGTATTAATTATATATTTTTGATTATAATCTTCTTTAAATATTTAAAAATTTACTAAAATAATATGGGGGAAGTTATAAATTTAGATTTTTCAACAAACAATCATTGGTTTGGAATGTCTAAGCCAAAACCTCAACCAACTGAAGAAAATCAACTAAGTAAATATGCTGCAGCTATAACTGCCTTCAGAGAATATGCAAAACAGCAAGATCTTGGAGAAGTTGTAGACAATGAAGGCGAGAATGTTTATGAAGACATGTGTAGAAGAAAAATAGGGAACTTTGCACACGGTTGGCACCACAATTTATCAACTCCTTCAAGAAATTCACCAACACTATCTGCGAGAGTTGAAGCATTCAAGGAAGCAAATCTTAGAACTTATGGTTCTATTGTAATAAATGTAGAAGGTCCTTCTGATTTAATCCAAAAAATAAAATATGCAACAGAAAATGCTCCTGATTTACCCCTGGAAGAAACAATGGCATTAGGCAGAAAATTTACAGCAACTAAATCAGAATGTTATGGTTATTGCAGAAGAGATTAGGAAATTCTTATAAGTAAATAAAATAACTTAATTTTATGGAATTATTTGGTGATTTTCACATTCACGGAAGATATGCACAAGCATGTTCTAAGTTAACAACTTTAGAAGATTTAGAAAGAAATTCAAGAATAAAAGGATTAAATGTTCTAGGAACTGGAGATGCTCAACATCCAAAATGGAGAACAGAAGAAATAGATAAAAAATTAACAGAAGATGAAAATGGAATTCTTTGGACGAAAACAAAATTTCCATTTATTCTAACAACAGAAATAGCTTTATTTTATTCACAAGGTGGAAAAGGAAGAAAAGTACATCAAGTAGTTTTACTTCCAAATAAAGAAATTCTAGACCAATTTAGAGATGCATTATTAAAAAAAGGCAGAATAGATTATGATGGCAGACCAATTTTTGGAATGTCAAGTATTGAATTTGTAGATTTTGTTAGAGCAATAAGTCCAGATATTGAAATAATTCCGGCCCATGTTTGGACTTCTTGGATGGCAATTTTTGGATCTAAATCTGGATTCGATTCTGTAGAAGAATGCTTTGAAGATAATGCTAAACATATTCATGCATTGGAAACAGGAATTTCAAGTAATCCAGCAATGAATAGAAGAATTTCTTCTTTAGATAAATATAATTTAGTTTCATTTTCAGATCCACATTCTTCACATCCTTCAAGATTAGGAAGAGAATCAACAATGTTTAATATTAAAAAATTAACTTACAAAGAAATTTTAAATGCAATAAGAACTGGTGAAGGATTAAAAGGAACAATTGAGTGTAATCCAGAATACGGAAAATATCATTACGATGGTCATAGAAATTGTAATGTTTACTTAACACCAGCAGAATCTAGAAAATTAAATGGAATTTGTCCTAAATGTAAACAGCCATTAACAATTGGTGTTGAATATAGAATAGAACAATTAGCAGATAGAGAAAAACCAATAAATGTTCCATACTCAAAAGAAGTTTTACCCTTACATGAATTAATAAAATCAATTTATGGAATGCAATCTTTTACTTCAAAAAAAATACAAGGCCTTTATGATAATTTAATTAAAAATTTTAAAAGTGAATATAACATTTTACTTAATTGTCAAGAAGATGATTTGAAAAAAGTAGTTCATCCAAATCTAGCAAAAGTAATTTTACTAAATAGAGAAAATAAAATAAAAATTAAACCAGGTTATGATGGTGTTTATGGTGAATTGCAAATTGAAGATTTACAAATAAAAGAGAAACCACAAAAAAGTTTGAAAGATTTTTAATCAAAGTATTTAATAAAATATATAAATAGAAAAAAGGATTAATAATAATGGCTGTTGATAAATCACGAAAGTTAATTTTAGAGGCTGAGAAGTCTTTAAGGTTATGTTCTAAAAATCTAAACAACATTGATCCGAAAATAGGGGAAGAAATATGTGATGTGGTCAGTAATTTAATAATAATATTAAATGCAACGGTAGATGTTTTAGAAAGAATAATTTCTCCATCTAAAGATAAAAATGAATTAAAAAAATTAGTTTCTTCTATTCAAGATGAATTAATAAAAGGCAGAAAAAGTTTAAACAATAAAAATGATTTAAATTCAAGGAAAAAAATACCTGATTCAGATTTTGAAAATATAATTGCTGCAATAGAATCTTTAAATTATTCGATTTATAATCTCACTGATTTTATTGATAAAATTATAGGAAATTTAGTTTTTAACACCTTTCCTATAGATTTAAATGAAAAGATTATAAATCTAGCAGTTTCAGAAATAAGGGACAGGTGGTTGATGGAAGCTTCAAGAAAAATGAGCGAAGTCAGTCGTAAAACAGATATAAATTTATTTAACTCAATTAGCCCTTTGTCTTATGTTGTTAGAGACTTAATGTACGCTAGTATAGAATTAACTAAGGGTTAGATTTTAACCAATATAATTAGTAAACTCTTTTTTACCAGATTTAATTTCTTCCTTTTTAATTATACTTTTTAATTTATCATTGATTTCTTTCTCTATAGCTTTAACTTCTTTATTTAATTCTTGAATATTCAAATTTAATTTTAATTTACGATTAAGAACATTCAAAAGTTCTTTAGCTTCTTTAATTCCTAAATAACTAGGTAATCCTAAAGTTTCAACTAATAAAATAACTCCATTTATATTTCTATTTTGAGCTAATCCAAGTAATAAACCACTAACACCGACAATAGGACCAACAACTCCCTCAGCACTTTTAACTTGTGCATCTAAGTATTTGTTAATAGTTTTAGTATTATTTCCTGCACAATATAATTTAATTTCTTTAGGTAATTCATTTAAACCAATTCCACCTAAAGTAACTATTTCTTTAACTTTTAATTTCTGAAACAAATCTAATAGGTTTTCACAAAATTCATAACAACTTTTCTCTTCTGAAGGTTGTACATCTCCAGAAATAAGAAGAAAATCATTTTTATTTATTTTTTTATGATATATCTCTATTTTAGGAAGTTCAACTAAACCATTTTCACTTAAAAAAACACAATTAGGAAAACTATCTGAATTTAATTCATAAATTTTAGTAGCTTCCAAAGCTTCTATAATAAAATCAACTGCAATTTTTCCGACATTTCCCATTCCAGGAAGTCCTTCTATAACTATAGGTTCCTTCACAATAACCTTAGCAAAATTCTTTATCATCCAATTACTATTCATGTATAAATTTACGAATTAAATACTTATAAACTTTAGTATAATTAAGTATATAAAGCCAAAATATAATTTTACGTTATGGCAAAGAAACCAAAATTCAAAGGTAAAGTAGTAATTGATGATCCAGAAAATGTAAAAATTAATGATATTAAACCAAATATAAAAAGATCAATAAGTTTTCAAGAAGGTTCTTGGTTTTATAACCAAATGCTTGTTAAGTTAAGCAACCTAACCAAGGATTTTATAAAGGGAATAAATGAAGATCTTGCTCCTCCAGGGGAAAAGATGACAACTGAAGCAGAATTAACTATAAATGCACATTATATGGAAAATGTAGTTCATGACTTACGGGATTCCTTTGACTCAAAAGTAGTAATGGGAACTCCAGGAAGCATCTTTAGAGAAATATACTATGAAATTGATTTCTCTGTTGAAGGAAAAACTGGTTTTTGTGTGGTTGTAAGATTAGAAGAAATAGAAACCGGAGTAGATAAAGATTTTATAAATAATTTAGGAGAGAAAAAGTTCGAAGATAAATGGAAAGATAAAGCTTCAATAGCAGCTATTTATATGTGTGATTTTTTCCCAGAACAAATGTCTAGGGACTTTGGAAATAATTGGAAAGAAATATTTTTAACAAAAGCAGACGATTTAAGAAATAAATTAGCAAAAGAATTTTCAATAGGAAAAAAATATATTCGTTTAAGTATTTCTAAGTATTAATTATTCTAAATGTTTTTTCTTGTAAAGTCTTCTGTAGAAACCATATTTATCATCAGGTCTAAATTTAGCAGGCTTAGGAGAAACTGCTTTTCCTCCACAACTACAAATTTCTTCCATTGTGTATTTACTACAAGAAGTGCATTTAAGAATCTGATTTATCATTTTTCGCAAAATTCATTTCACAATTTAATTTTTTAGCTAAAATAACTGCTTCATCTAAAAATTCTTTTAATTTACCTTCAGCTATTTTGTAATCTTTAGAAATAACTTCTAATTTATATTTAGGCGCACCCAAGTAACTAACATTTACACCTTTATTGACTGCTTTAGATAATATACTTTTTATATCTTCTAATCCATTACTATTATCAGATTTTAAATTTAAAATTCCTTTTACACTAACTTCTATAGGTTTTATCTTTTCTTTCACAAATTTATATAAGTCTTCAGAAAGTTTAGAACTGACTTTTAAATCTGTAACTGCTTTTTTATCATATTCAGATATTGCTTGGAAAAACATATTCAAGCTTCCATATTTTTCAATAGCTTTGTAACCAAGATCATTATAAGCAGCTTTAAGATCCATGCCCAAATTTTTCGCAATTTGTTCAACTAATTTTTCAGCTTTTTCTTCATTTTTATAATCTTTTAATTTATTTATTCTTAAATTTGTAGTAACTCTTCTTAAAGATAAATCAATATTTCCTTGTAGGTTAATATTAAGAACTTTACAAACAATAACTCTTCCTTCAGTTACAAAATCTCTTAAATTTCTAATTCTACCAGGTGAAATTTCTGAAATATGATTCATACCTTCTAAATTTTGATATTCATCTATGCTAACAAAAACAGAATGCGGTAATATCTTTCTAACTGTACAAACTACTAATTCTCCAATTTCTGGTTTTCCTGGTTTCTTGTAAAACATAAAAATAATAGAACTTAAGAGTATTTTTAAATATATCTAAATAAATCATATGTTAAGTGCTATTTCCAACCTTTCCTCTTCATCCTCAATTATATTACTTAATACTTTACTAACAAACGAAATGAAAGATGATCCATTTCTCATTGGTCTTTTCTGTCCCCATTTTCTAAGTTTAATTAATAATTCCCTCTTATCAATTTCTTTTCCTTTTAAAATAGTATTATGAAAAGGTTCAATTATTTCAAGAAGTTCAATACAATAAGTACAATAATCAGATCTTAACCCTTCAATTCCAAGACCACAGCCTTTACAATATTTGTAATTTGTTTTCTTCACAAAAGTTTATTGCTTCTTGAATATTTAAATATTAGCTAAAATCAATTTAAAATCTCAAGAACTTTAGCTTTAATTTTAGCCATTCCACCACTAGGTTCTGCTAGAACTTCATTGCAAACTAAACAATGTACTTTGGTAGTTGGAGCACTAAACATATTTTGCTCATTTTTACATTTATTACAATGTACTTTTATAAATTTAGTTTTTGTTTCTTTAATTGCCATATTTATTTCAACTCGAATTTCTTTGCTCTAAATCCTTGTTTTTGTTGTGTTGATTTATTGCAAACTTTACATGTATATTTTAATAATGATTTTTTACTTCCTTTTGCCCCAGTTCTTTTCCATTTTGAAATTGCAGGTTTACTTCCCCATTTACCTTTATTACCAGCACCTCTTCCTTGACCTCTTTTCTTTGCTCTAGCAATAGATCCTCTTGAAAGAGTACTTCTTTTACCCATTGCTTTATAAAAATCTACTTTCTGTTCAGTAGCTTTTTTACACTTTGGACAATATCTATTCATTGCTTTAGGTATTTTCATATTAACTTGGAAAATTAGTCTATTTATAAAGCTTTTTCTAAGGCTTTTTATTAAATAAAACAAATAATTAAACTTCTTCAGCCCTATTATTCTTAATTAAAATTTCAGAAATCTTAATTGGTAAGTTAGCCATATCTTCAGCTTCATAAGGCCCATATTCATTTAAATCATCACCAACAAATTTAGGAACAGATTCTAAAAATCTAACAAACTTATTTTGTTTTTCTTTCTTTTCTTCTACATTTTTAAAAGAGTTAGTTTCTTCTATTTTAGGAAGCCTAGAATGTAAAATATTATTCAAAATTCCATTTCTATAAAGATTAAACATTCCAACCATGCCATTATACATTTTAATTTCTTCTTCAAGTAAAGCATCAACATCTGCCATTCTCTCTCCAGTTCTAGAATTAAATAAAGCTATTTGAATTATCTTAGCTTCTCTTCTTTCATATAATTCTTTAAGAATCATCTTAGTATTCTCTAATTGCCTTTTAGTACTAGCTACACTTTGAGAAGCAAAAACACTATCTTTCTTCTCTTGACTGTCTAAAATTGCTTTTTTTTCATCCAGATATTTAACAGTTTTATTAAACAAATCATGATCTAGTTTTTGCAATTCTTTTTTATATTTCTCTAATCTAAGAATCTCATATAACTTTTCATAAGTAATTATTCCTTCTTCCATAAAAACTGAAAAAATAACTTAAATTTAAAGATTTATATTCCATTGCCTACAAGATTAACTTTTTGTTCTTTTGTGCTCATTAATTTGTTCATAGACATAAACAGCAGTTGCATTAGTGATCTTGCCAAATTCAATAATTCGTCCCAAATAAGGTTGAAGAAATCTTTCTGGATTAGGAGGATCATATAAAGAAAAAGCTTCAAATCTAGCTAAATGTTCTAAATCAGCTTTAGGTATAATAATTCCTTTTTCACTGTCAAATTTAAAACGTTTTGATTCTAAGATCTCTAGCTCATGTCTAGTAAAACCCTGGAAAAAAATTCCTTCTTCTAATTGAGCATAATCTGTACCAGGGTCAAGTTTTAAAGCATCAAGTGGACTATGGGTTCTAGAAATATCTAAAATTTTGTAAACACCTAAAATACATTCTACACTTCTCATGAAAAAAGTAATTTACTTCAATTTATAAAAAATTATATACTTTATTATAATTGTTCTATAAGAATTTAATAGCTTTCAAAACATCCTTAGCATATAAATTACTATAAGAACCTTTCAAAGCTTCATTTTCTGTAAACCTAGAAATACTATTAATTTTATTTTTTCCAAAGTGAATAAAAGGAATTAAATCAGCTGAATAAGTTCTTAATTCAGAAGTAATAGAATAATTGCCAGTAACAACAAATTCAATATCATTTTCAATATCTTTTAAAAATCCAAAGAACTTTTTATCTATTAACTCAATAATTTTTTTCTTTTCTAAAGGTTTATTATCTTTACTTGCAACAGCTAATTCTTTAAAGTGTATAATATACTTTTGATAACTTTTTTGTTTAAGTTCTTTAATACTAAAATTTATTATTTCTTTTACACCATCAAATAAATTTTCATAAACATTTGAATCTTTCATTTCTGGATATTTAATTTCTAAAATTTGAGCTCCACTTAATTTTAAAATTCCTTTTTCCATAGGACTAGAAACAATAGCACCCCAATTTGCTCTTTTAGGCAAAGAAATTAAACTAATTCCAGCTTCTCTAGGAATAACAACATTTGCAGGAAGTAAATATTTTTTATTTCTCTTAATATTTATTGGATGATTTTTTAATAATTCGTGACTTTGTTTAACAAATTCATTAACTAATTTAGCACTTAATTTAGAATTACTTGAAGGATCTAAAGCCCTAGCTTCATTTAACTTTTCTTTCTCAGATAAAGTATGAACGCCAAATTTACCAATTTTTTTATAAGAAGGATCAACACTTGTAATATTTTCTGAATAATTTCCTTTGAAAACTAAAATTCCTTTATGTCCAATTAAATGTTTAAAATCAAATTGAACACCTAGTTTTAAATTTCTAATTAAATATTCAGTTAATTCTTCAGCTTCTTTAGAACTTAAACTTCTTCCAACTCTTTTATCAATAATGTTTTCATTTTCAACAGTAGCAAAACTAGTGCTAAAAGCTAAATCTCCTTTTTTAAAATCCATTCCTTCACCAAAAGCTTCTAATGGTCCTTTAGCAAATTGATATTTTTGTAGATCATAACCTAATAATGAAATTAAAGCATCTTGACTTCTAGGAATTGTTTTTTCATTTATAGAATAAAAACTCCCGCCATTACTTTTTGAAGCAAAATAATCTAAATTTGGAGTTTCTGCAGCTTCTAAAGGAGTTAATCCATTTAAGACCTTACAAGGTTTATCATTAATAGCATCAATAATAACTAGAATCTTAACCATAAAATATCCTGCAAGTAAGTTAGTATTTAAGATTTATTCTAAAAGAATATCTATTAATCTATTTTTTGTCAGCAGCTTCTTTTAACTTTTTAAGATTTAATTTTTTCATTTTCATCATAGCTTCCATAACTTTGGGATTTTTTAATAACTTCAATACTTCAACAGAAGCAATTTGCCAGGAAACACCAAACTTATCTTTTAACCAGCTACATTGAGATTCTTCTCCACCTTTAAGTAAATTATTCCAATAATAGTCAATTTTTTCTTGAGAATCACAATTAACTAAAAAAGAAGTAGCTTCATTAAAATCAAAATTATGTTCACCAGGACCATCCATCGCCATAAATTCCTGATTTTCTAAATTAAATGAAGCATGTGCTACAGTTCCTTCTTTACCACCTGGAAAGTTTTTATCATAATAAGTAATACTATTGATTTTAGAGTTTTTGAAAATTTTAAGATAATGGTTGATTGCAGCTTCTGCTTTACCCATTTTTTTATCAACAAATAATAAACAAGGAACAATTCCAGAACCAGATTTAGCAAGCATTAATTGCCAAGAAACTCCAAATTGATCTTTGAAAAAAACATATTTTTCACTAAAAGGATATTTGTCTAAAGGCATCATAATTTCTCCATTTTTAGATAATTTCTTGAAAAATTCTTCTAATTCTTTTTCTTTTTGGAAATATACAAAGAAAGAAATTGAAGGATTAGGTTTGAAAATAGGACCACCATTCAAAGCTATAAAATCTTGACCTTGTAATTGAAATGAAATTGTTAAAACTGAATCTTTAGGCATTCCAAAAGCTTTAGAACTTGCTTCATCATATCTTAAAATATTTCCAGTTTTAGAATTTTTAAAAATAGAAGTATAGTATCTAACTGCTTCTTCAGCATTATCATCAAACCATAAACATGGAGTTATTTTTTGCATCAACTAATCTAGTAATGAATATTTATAAAATTGTCGTATAAAGATTATATGAATAGATTAATTATTCTAAAGGAGCATCCATAAATATTTTTTCTAAATTTCCGTAATTTGGAGCAAAAGGAAATCTCAATTGTCTTTTAAAATCTACAGCATCTTTTGCAAAAGCCATGTAACTACCATAGTCGTAAATAAAAGGTTGTAAACCAAAGGAATTTATTGCAGCTCTTAATGTTCTTGGATCAGCTCTTGCTTTTCTTCCAATCCATTCAGCTATTCCATTGTTGTCGTAATGAATTTTATTCTGGTAGCTAAAAAAAGGCATTGCATATTCATCAGGTAAATCCTCCCCATACAAACCATAATAAGCATGAGCTAATTCATGAAATAAAGTATTGTCTCTAGAATACCCTTCCAAACCAGAACTTATTGAAATTCCTCCATTTTTAAAACATATTCCAGCTATCTTACTTTGTTTAAGATTATCACTAACTCTAACTTTCCATTTCTTACTAACTAATTCGACTATTGCTCTTTGATTTAATGGATGATCTCTAATTAATTGCCAAATTATCCTACCAGATTCCTTTTTTTGTAATTCTAGAACATGAGTGTTTAGTTCCATCCAATTATACCCAACAAGTTCTCCCATAAAATAAGAAAAATAACTACCTTTATAACAATTTCAATTTTTCAAAATATATGAAAGTTAAACAAATTCCAGAAGATTTTATTGTAGAAGAAATTATAGATTTGAAAATAGATGATAAAAAACAAGATTACTCTATATTTAGATTAACTAAGAAAAATTGGTCAACTTTTAATATTATTGAAAAAATATCAGAAAGATTACAAATTCCACAAAAGTTTATTGGTTATGCAGGAATTAAAGACAGAAAAGCAGTAACTACACAATATATTTCCATTTATAAAATTAATAAAGAAAAAATTGAAAATCTAAAAATAGAAGATGTAAATCTAGAATTTGTAGGTTATTCTAAAGAAAGAATTAATTTAGGAGATTTAAAAGAAAATAAATTCAAAATTACAATTAGAAATTTAAATAAAAAGATTAAATTGCCAAAAAAACTACAATTAGAAAACTATTTTGATTCACAAAGATTTGGTAAAGATAATAATACACATGAAATAGGAAAATTAATTCTAAAAAGGAATTTCAAAGAAGTTTGTAAAATTCTAAATCTAGAAATAAATAACAATGACCCAATTGGCGCTTTAAGAAAACAGCCTTTAAAATTATTAAAATTTTATATTTCAGCTTATCAATCTTATATTTGGAATAAAAATTTAAATGAAATCATAAAACAAAATAAAAGTATTAAGACAATTAAATCAGAGTTAGGAGAGATTTCATTTTCAAATAAAAAAATAAAACCATTTAAAATCCCATTATTAAACTTTGATACAGAAGAAGATATAATCTTAACTAAAATAATGAAAGAAGAAAACATTTCTAAACTTGATTTTATAATAAAACAAATACCAGAATTAATATATGCTTCTATAGAAAGGGAAGCATTTATAGAAATAAAAAATATAAAATCTAAATTTTCAAAAGACGAATTAAATAAAGAAAAATTAAAATTAGTATTAGAATTTAATCTTCCAAAAGGAAGCTACGCTACAATGTTAATTAAGAAAATATCCTTATTATTACAATAATGCTTTTAATTTAAGATCATATTGCACAAGCATGTGGGATCAATCAAGAGTAAAGTTTAGAATTGAAGCATTAAATATTGCCTATCTTTGTGCGAATTTTGGAGTAAAAAGAGCAAATCCAAAACTTTCAGGAAACGGATTAGAATTTGATTTAGTAGCTGGAAAAAGTAGTCTTTTTGAATTAAAATCCAGGACATTTCCAAGATTAGAATCAGCTAGAACACGTGAAACAAAAGATGGAACTTTAAGAAAAAGATATAAATCTGAATTTGAGTGGTGGGCATTAGATGCAGATCAAATAGCAGCATATTCAAATTGGTGTTCAGAAAATGATTACACTCCCTATTGGATATTTTTATTGGGAGAAACAAATAGAAGAGTAACTGATCATGTTATTTTAGGTGAAAATTCAATTTTAAATAGAGAAGTATATGTTTTACCTTGGGAAACACACAGATTAGTAAATATCAGCCCAAACGGCAGTTACCATAACATTGGATTAAAAAGGTTAAAAAATAATTATGGGTTTAAAACAAAAACAATACCTAAAGGAACAATTCATATTGAAGAATCAATAGAAAAAGCAGTAAAAAGATATTTTGCTTAACTTTAATTTAAACTAAAGTCTTAGCTATGTTATTAAATGTTTTATCTTATAAATAAACTATGAAAATAAAAATATTTAGTATTTTACTTATAATGTTAATAACATTACCAATATCTCAAGCTCTAGAACCAGCAGAATGGTGGGGTTATTGTAATTATAAAATACATAATGATTCTTATTATCTAAATTATACAGAATATCAAAATATATCTGTAGAAGAATGTTATGAAATGATGGAAAGTTTTCAAAGATTAGAAGAAGAGTTATATGGTAAAAAAACAAAGTGGTATGAAAATATAAGTTACATTAAAGTAACACTAATCTTAATGGTTATTTCAATCTTAACTTATATAATATACAAACAATACAATAAAAGCTAATAAAAAACCTTTTAAACTTTCATTATTAATTCTATTCATGTTTAAGTTTTTAAAAGATAAAATAAAAGAAACAGTTTCTAGAATCTCAAGAAAAGTAGAAGAGGAAGAAATAATTGAAACACCTGAAGAAGAAATAGTAGAAATAAAACCAAAAAAAGAAAAGAAAGCAAAAGAAAAGAAAAAATCAGAAAAAAAACAAAAAGAAGTTGAAGAAGTAGAACAAGAACCAGAAGAAATTATAGAAGAAGCAAAAGAAGAAGTTAAAACTAAATTAGAAGAACCTAAAGAAAAAAAAGGATTTTTCTCAATATTTAAAAGAAAAGTAAAAGATGAATATGTTGAAGAACCAATTGAAGAAGAAGTTGAAGTTGAAACTGAAAAAGCAGAACAACTAGAAGAAGAATTAAAAATTGAAGAAAAAGAAATTGAAAAGCAAGAAGAGAAGAAATCCATTTTTGCAAAATTAAAAGAAAAAGTAACAACAACCAAGATTTCTGAAGATAGATTTAATGAACTATTTGAAGATTTAGAAGTAACTTTGCTAGAAAATAATGTAGCATTTGATGTAGTTGATAAAATAAAAGAAGATTTAAAAAAAGATTTATTAGAAAAAGCAATTAAAAGAGGAGAAGTTGAAACTAAAATAATAGACTCTTTAAAAGAAAGCATTGAAGACTTATTTTTAACACCAAGTATAAAATTAATTGAACAAATAAAAGAAAAACAAGAAAAACCATATGTGATCTGTTTTGTAGGACAAAATGGTGCAGGTAAAACAACAACAATAGCTAAAGTTGCTCATTTGTTAAAGAAAAACAATATTTCTTCAGTTATAGCAGCTTCAGATACATTTAGAGCAGGTTCAATAAATCAATTAAAAGAATGGGGAGCTAAACTAAATGTAAAAGTAATTGCTCACGATTATGGGTCAGATCCAGCAGCAGTTGCATTTGATGCTAAAAACTATTGTCAAGCACATAAAATTGAAGTTTTATTAATAGATACTGCAGGAAGACAACATACAAATGCAGATTTAATGAGAGAATTAGAAAAAATTGTTAGAGTAACTAAACCAGATTTAAAAATATTCATTGGTGAAGCAATAACAGGTAATGATGCAGTAGAACAAGCTAAAGAATTTAAAGATTTAATTGGAATTGACGGAATAATATTAACTAAAGCAGATGTAGATGAAAAAGGTGGAGCAATTGTTTCAGTTTCTCATGTTACTCATAGACCAATAATGTACTTAGGTGTTGGCCAGCAATTAGGTGATTTAGAAGAATTTAATAAAGAAAAAATATTAAAAAATTTAGGACTATGAAATGGTAGAAATATATGAAACAAAAAATTTTAAGGTTGTAACTCCGTTTGAACCACACATAACAAGAGAAGATGGGGGACATATAATGATAATACCGAAGAAAGATTATTGTGATAGAACTCAACTCCCCCCAAAAAAAGCTATAGAATTAATGAGATTAACAATGATTACTGGAGAAGCTTTTGCAAAAGCAATGAACAAAAATGGAGTTGATATTGGTAGAATAAATTATCAAGATAATGGAAATTGGTCAGTCTTTAAACCTGGCGGCCCAATTTTACATATTCACATTGTAGGTAGAGCAAAAAGTGCAAAAATTCAAAAATACGGAACATGTTTAAAATTACCAGACCCTAAAGATGATCCAAATTATTATAAAAATAATAAACAGTTAACAAATGAAGATGTTAAAGAAATTAATAAACAAATAAGAATAATATCTAGATATGAAAAATATAAGAATTCCAATTGGAAATTATTATGATAGATCATGCAGCTTTAATTATAAAAAATAATGAAAAGATATTATTTATAAAAAGATCAAAATATAAAAGAGTTCTTCCAAACTTATGGGGTTTTCCTTCTGGAACTAAAGAAGAAAATGAAGACATTAATGAAACAGCAGTAAGAGAAGCTTATGAAGAATTAGATTTAAAAATTAAAGTTGAAAAATTAATTACAACAAAAGATGTTCAAGAATTTAATGTAAGGTTACACTTTTTACTTTGTTCAATAATTTCTGGAAATCCTATTATTAAAGATGAAAAAGAAATTTCAGAAATGGAATGGTTAACTTTCCAAGAATTCTTCAATAAATACCAAGACCATGAAATAGGAAATGGCGTTTCTTTCTTAAGAAAAAATCCAAGCTTATGGGTTAATATTTAGTCCAAAGAAATTATTTAGTAATAATCCAACACCATAACCAACTAAAGCAGCAATAATTCCAATAATCATTAATTCAAACCCACTTCTTTTCCAATTTCCAGTTGTTAACTTTCCTTTTACAACACCAACAATAAATAAAATTATAGCTGAAAATATTAAACTTATAATAATTCCATTTTTAACCTTGAAAAAGAAAAAAGGCAATAAAGGAATAATACTGCCTATAACAGTAGACAATCCAACAACACCTGCACTTTTCAAAGGTTCTTCTGATTCCTTAAGAAACAATCTATGTTTAACTTTATTTTTATCTTTCTTATCATCACGAATTAAACTTTTATAATAATCTTTTTGAGCTCTTGAAGAAGTATAAGCAACTGCAGCCATACTAACACTTTCAGCAACAGTAGCCACAATTCCAGATATTAAAACAATATTTGTATTCAATGTTGCACTAGCTACACCTAAAACTAATCCAAGAACATTAACAAGACCGTCTTGCCCGCCAAGAATAAAATCTCTGAAATTCACCTTTTTAGACATGCTACTAAAATATAACTATTGGTATAAATATATTTCTAATGGAAAAGCTTAATTAAAAGAAAAAATCAAATATTTATATGGAAAAATCTAGAATAATTATTTGTGCAATAGCAATAATATCTTTCTTAGCTATTATCTTTTATGGAATATCAGTAAATACTACAAATTATGTAACAGAAACAATATTTTTTATAATATTTACATTAATCTTAATTTATCTTTTCAATTACTTAAAACTAGACAATTTCACTTATTCAATATTAATTTTAGCAATGCTTTTACATTCTCTTGGAACATTTGGGTTTTATGCAAAAACTCCAATTATAATTCAATATGATCATATAACTCATTTCATATTAACTTTTGCCTTTGCTGTTCCATTATTTAAATTATTAAAAGGTAAAATAACAGGTAGACATCATAAAAGAACAATTATAATTATTGTCTTATTTTTCTGTCTTGGAGTAGGAGCTTTAATAGAACAAATTGAATTTCTAGGTTATCTAAATTCAGATGGAGCAAGAACATTTTTTTACGTAGGAGATGCAGGCGATACAGGTGTTGGTGGATTTACACAAATAGAATTAAAAGAAATTGATGCAGTTGGTGGCGGCTGGCTTAACACTATGTGGGATTTAATGTATAATTTTCTTGGAGCAGTAATGGGAATTATTGTTGCTTTAATATTTTATAATAAAAATTATTTGCTCAGTTAATCATTCTTTAACTTTTAAAAATAAAATAAATGAAATCAAAAAGAAAACAATTAAAGGAATTAGGGCAATTCTTTGATTTAAATTAACAGCAATTATACCAAAAATTAAAGGTCCAGTAGTAGCAGCAACTTTACTTGCAAAGCCATTAAAACCAAAGAATTCAGTTTTTTTATCAGAAGGTATAATTTTACTTAACCAAGATCTAGCAACACTTTGACTTGACCCAATAACTAAACCAGTTAATACTGCGACTAAATAAAACATTTCTTTAGAATTAATAATTATTAATAATAAGACTATTAAAATCCAAACCCCTAAAGTAGATAACAAAATTTTCTTAGCACCTTTCTTATCACTTAAATATCCAAAAAATACTGCACTTGGAAATCCAACTAATTGAACTATTAATAAGGCAATAGTAATTTCACTTAAACTCATACTTAATGTTGTTTTAGCATAAATAGCCATAAAACTAAATAAAGTAACTAATGCATCATTCATAAAATAAAAACCAACTAAAAACCAAGCGATATTTTTATGAGTCTTTAAATTTTTCAAAGTATGCTTGACTCTAGAAAATCCAATTTTAATAAGTTCAAATAATTTATATTTATTGTTTGAAACAGAAGACTCTTTTAAAAATATAAAACTAGGCAAAGCAAAAATTAGAAAAAATAAAGCCGTAAGCGGAAAAGTTAATTTATAGATAAAAAGATTATTATAGCCTGCTTCATAAAATGGTCTTAATAACAGCATTGCAGTAATCCCACCAATATAACCTAAACCCCAGCCTAAACCTGAGATTACTCCTGCATTGTCTTTAGTTGAAATATGTGTTAAAAAAGAATCATATAAAACTAAAGCTATTTCATAAAAAACATTTGTAGTTATAAATAATAATGAAGAAAAAAGCAGCATATCAGAACCTGTGAAAAATAATGAAGCTGTTCCAATTATAGATAAAGATGTGAAAATAATAAATTTAATTTTTTTCCTTTGATCATGGTCTGCAATTGCTCCAATGATTGGAGATATTAATGCACCTAAAAGTATAGATAAACTTATATTTAATCCCCACCAAAATTCACCATTTGTACCAGCAATAACTTCTTTAAAAAATATAGAAAAAACAAAGCTTAAAATTAATAATGCGTAACTAGAATTTGCAAAATCAAAAAAAGCCCAGGAAAGAATTTCTTTCTTCATCAAAGATTTGAAAATACCCATGTTAATTTATAAAATATTAAAGCTTTTAAAGATTAGCTATTAAATTCATAAAATGACTTTATTCTTTCATTAATATCACTTCTTTCTTTATCAAATTGCTCTTTGTTCTTATTCTTAATTGCTTTTATAAAATGATCCAAATCTCTCGTCAGAAGCCAAAAATTTATTTTTCTTTTAACTAAATCAAAATCTTTTCTAGATCTTAAATAGTTAGAAAAAGTTTTACCAAATTTAAATAAATAAATTAAATCTCTATCAGGATCATTTACAATAATATCTCCAAAATCAATAACACCAACAGCTTTCTTTAATTTTTCATCGTAAAATATGTGGCCTATACTAAAATCATCGTGCAGTAAAGCAGGTTTGTATTTAAAATTTAAAGGATTTTCTAAATATCCTTTAAAAATAGCTTCTACACCTTCAGTTTCATATTCATTTAACTTTTTAAATGCTTTTTTTCTACATTTATTAAGAAATATTTTGAAATTTGAAAAACTATCTATTTCTTTAACACCTAATTTCTTAGCTTTTTCAACTGGAAAACTATGTAACTGATCTAAAAACTCCAAAACTTGATTAAATAATTTTTTAACTTGTTTAGAATTTAATGAACCTAATAATTCTTTAGTAAGGCTTTGACCTGGAACAGATTCATAAACAATAAAAGTTTTATTATTGTATTTTTTAATATACAAAGGTTTTGGTATTTTTAATTTAATGTAGTTAGAAAGTTCCAAAAGTTGTTTGGCTTCAATATGTGATTTTTTATATTCTGGTTTAGGAAATCTAAGTATTAATAAATTATTAATTAAATATGCATCATTATCTGCACCACAGCCAAGAAATTTTATACTTTTTAATTTAATTGCAGGAATTTTATCTTTAATAAGACTCTTTATAAAAATATTAGTAGTAGCTCTCTTTCTTTTCATAGTAATTTTAGTACCAAATAACTTTTAAATGTTTAGAATCTAATTATTTCATGGTATTAGACAAGCTAAGTAAATCATTAAAAGAAACTCTATCAAAGATAGCTAAATCTATGTTTGTAGATGAAAAATTAATCAATGAATTAGTTAAAGATATTCAAAGAGCATTATTAGCATCAGATGTAAATGTAAAACTAGTATTTGATCTTTCTAAGTCTATAAAGGAAAGAGCTTTGCAAGAAAAACCACCACAAGGAATAACACAAAAAGAACATTTAGTGAAAATTGTTTATGAAGAACTTGTAAAATTCATGGGTGGTGAATCTTCAAAATTAGAATTAACAGAAAAACCATTTAAAATTATGATGGTTGGTTTATTTGGTTCTGGTAAAACAACTACAATTGGAAAATTAGCAAAATATTATTTGAAAAGAGGAAACAAAGTTTGTTCTATAGGTTTAGATGTTTACAGACCAGCTGCAATGGATCAGCTGGAACAAGTTTCTAAACAAATTAATATTCCTTGTTTTATAGATAAAAAAGAAAAAAACCCAATTAAAATCTACAAAAATTTTGAAAAAGAATTAAATAAATTTGATTTAATATTAATTGATACTTCAGGTAGAGATGCTTTATCTAAAGATTTAATAAAAGAAATTGAAGATTTAAATAAAACAATAAAACCGCAGGAAAAATTATTAGTTCTTTCTGCAGATATAGGGCAGGCAGCGCAAACACAAGCAAAATCATTTCATGAAGCTTGTAATATTACAGGTATTGTTGTTACTAAATTAGATGGAACAGCTAGAGGTGGCGGTGCAATTTCAGCATGCTCAGTTTCTGGTGCTCCAATTAAATTTATTGGTTTAGGAGAAAAAGCAGATGATCTAGAAACATTTAATCCAAAAGGTTTTGTTTCTAGAATTCTTGGAATGGGAGACATCGAAGCTTTACTAGAAAAAACTAAAGAAGTGATATCAGAAGAAGAAGCACAAGATATGAGTAAGAAATTAATAAAAGGAGATTTTAATTTTCTAGACTTGTATGATCAAATGGAAAAAATGTCCTCAATGGGTTCTTTGTCAAAAATTATGGAATTAATTCCAGGTTTAAGTAAAGCAAATATTCCAAAAGAAATGTTAGAAGGTCAAGAAGATAAAATGAAAAAATGGAAATACATTCTTCAGTCATGTACTAAAAAAGAATTAGAAGATCCAGAATTATTAGACTCTTCAAGAATACAAAGAATTGCAGAAGGTTCAGGAACAACAGTTCAAGATGTTAGAAGTTTATTAAAACAATATAAACAAAGTAAAAAAACAATGAAAATGATGAAAGGTCTTTCTGGTGATGAAAAAGATATGGAAAAATTAATGAAAAAATTCAAAGGAAAAATGCCAAAAGGAATGGGTTTTTAGAAAGATATAGTTTTAAACTTTTTCTTTACCATTTTGTTATGGAATTATCAGATGTATTAGTAGAGTGGCTTGTAGGAAATTTAACAGCAGGTGCTATTATGGCAAGTCGAAATTATGATAGAGCAAAAGCATGTTATACTGAATTACAAACTTCAAGCATACCAGAGCCTAATCATTTAAATTTTCTAGGATATCAATTAAAAAGAAGTTTACTTAGAACAGTTTTAGTTAGTCCTATAATTAGTGAAACAAAAATTGATGAAATAATTGGAAAAAATCCTTTAGAAAAATATGTTAGGGCTTATAATTTAGCTACAAGAAGAGAAAATTAATTTATTGACGAGTAAGTTTTTCAGTTCTAAGATCAATTTGTTCAGAAACTATCCCTCTAGCAAAAAGCTGAGTGATAGTACTAGAAGGATAAGCCTCTCCTCTAAGAACACCATCTTTAAAAGTAGAACCAGGCTTATAAATTAATACAACTAACGCATATGGTTGACTGCCTTTTGTTCCTTCAAAAAGATGTGCACTATTTCCTACCCATCCAAGTCTATTTTTTGTTTCTACAAGATCTCCAGGATTAGGACGGAAATCACTTAGATTTCCATAAACTCCTATTGTTCTATCTTGGTGCTCAACTACTACAGTTTTACCAAAATTCCTTTCACCAAGAACAAGAGGTCCAGAGTGTAATACTTTTCCATTATCAATTGGATAAACATCAGTTCCAGTAGGTGCATGATATATTACCATATCATTATAACTTGATCTTAATCCATCAATAGCAATAGCTTTTTCCAAGCCACTCTCATTAACATTTAATCTTCTTCCATCTCTAGAAGCTGCTGTTTTTAGAGGTGAATTATATTTTAATAAAAAAGGTATATCCCTTACATCTACTAAAATTTGTCCATCTCTAATAAATGCTTCACTTAAATTTATTGTTTTTCCATCTAGATTCAAAATTTTTCCAGGTAAAGGCTTTGTTGTTTCTTTGTCAAGTTCATTCCATAAATATGCTGCAACTCCACTTGCTAAGACTGCGGCAGCTCCCAAAACTCCAGCAAGCCGAGCCATTCTATTTGAAGAATGAATAGCAGTATAATTTTCTCTAAAATCAGTTCCATCAAATCCAGGAGTAGGAGTTGAATCAACTGCAACTTTTGCAGATGTTGTTTGTCGAGTTTGAGAAGTTTGAAGCGCAGAAGTCTGAGTTGAATAAGCTGGTACTTGAGCATGAGTATATGCCGGGTTTAAAGCTGAAGGCGCAATTAATGTAGAAGGAACTCTAGCAGATGATTTAGAATCTCTTACTCTTCCAGCAGAAATTTCAACAGATTCTTCAAATCTAATATCCATTGTACCTACTCTCCCACCTAAAGGTACATTAGCAGCAACCACTCTAGATACCCCACTTTCTTCATTAGGAACTTCAACAAAAAGTTCTTGAGTATCTAATTCAACATCATCACCATCTGAAACAGAAGGAGGGAATTGGTTTTTGTCTATTACACTTCCAATAGATCTGTCTGCTTGTTCTAAACTTTCATCTATTTCTCTTACTCCTTCTTGCAACATATCTCCCAACTCTGAACTTCTTGCTGATCCTCTAGCAACAGCAGCTAGTTGTTCTTCTAATTGAGCTCGTTTTAATTTTTCTTCATGAGGTGACAGTCCTTTTCCTTTTTCAGCATAAATCACTCTCATTTCTTCGTGAGCTCTAGTAACTACAGAAACTTCTTCTCCAGGTTTTTGACCTTCCAAACCTGCTATTAATTTTTCAGCAACCTGACCACCTTTATTTTTTTTAGAATCGCCCATTTCATCATCACTCATAAAACAATGAAAAATAAATTTCTCTTATAAGGATTTATAATCTCTAATATATAAGATTAAGTAATAGAAATCTCATCTACTTAAAAGTTGTAAAATTCAGAAAAATTTATTCTCTAACTTTTTTTCTAGATCTACTATCAATAAGGTTGTAAGCATTTCCACCAGGCATTATTGATTCAAATGAATTACTAGGAACCTTAGGTCCAGATAATTTAACTCTATTAGATTGACTATCTGTTGTAAAAGTAGATCCTTTCCTATAAAGTACTAAAGAAAGGTAAGCAGGACTGCCATCAACAACATCTGCTCCAGTAGTTCCAACCTCACCTACTAATTGTCCTCTTTCAATTTTATCTCCTTTAGATACATGTGTTCTTCCTAAATTTCCATATAAAGCAAAATTTCCATCATCTAATTCTGCTATAACTGTAGTTCCGTAAGATACTTCATCTTGATAATATCCTGTATGAATAATTTTACCTCTAGATATTGCCCTAATTTGTGTTCCAGCATCAGCAACATAAATGCTTCCAGCAGGTCTAGGTCCTTTTTTAAATTTCTTTGCCTTTAAAGTATTTAATCCATGAACACTAGTAAAGTTTATATTTGATCCACCAACCATAACCCATCCTGTAATTGGAAGATCATATCTTAAAAAGTCTGAAATTTGTTCTGGATCTACTAAAATTTTACCTGAAAAGTCTGCTAAAAAGCTTCCATCCAACGTATAAAAACCAGGTCCTGTATTATCAATTCTAGGAATTTTAATATATGTTTCTATTCCATTTAATTCTTGGCGAATATCTGCAAGTTCTTTATTTGCAGCAGCAAGTTTTTTTCTTTCAGATTCATTAGGCATAAATGCTAAAGCTGCAAATGCAGTACCAGCAACTAATCCAGCTAATCCGCCTGTGAAAAGAAACATATTTCTCCAAGTATTATTATTTTCTTTTATTCTTGAGTTTAATCTTTCAACGCCAGCTAATCTAGAAGTTTCTATAGAGCCATAAAGTGTATCATGCTCAATATCTTTTTGTTTGCTAAAATAACCAGCTATTTTACCAGGTATCTCTAACACACCTTCTAATAATTTTTCAGCCTTCGTATAAAGAGTTGGTCTTATTCCAGAAACTTCTGAATCTTCTTTTGGTTTTGCTTTAACTTTCTCTGAAACTTCTTCCAACTTAACTTCTGGTTTTTTCATTCCAGTTCTTTTTGAAATTGGAGTTCCTCCAATAGAAGGTGAAACTGTACCACCATTAAGAACTGTTTCTATAGCTACACCACTTGATTCTGAATTTCCTGCAACATAAGCTATATGTTGACTCATATCTGGCAAACTTGGATGTCCTTCAAGTTTAGCATCTTCTAATTGATCGTTAGTGATTTCTAAAGTTGGATCTTTTCTAAGTATTGTAGGAGGAATTCTTGGTTGCCTTTGACCTTCATCATTATGAAATGCTGTTGCTTCATCTGCTAATTTTTCTAATAAGCCTTTTCCTTCTTGATCAGCAATAATTCTTTTTGGATCTATTCTAGTAGAAGGTTTTTCAGGTTTAGCTATAACAGCATCTCCAACTCTGCCAACCCTATGTAATCTTTGACCTAAATATCTTCCTTCAAGTTCTCTATCAGCTGGCTTATGAATTGAAGCAGCAACATCTGTTTCTTGATCATACCTTTGCATACTTGGAAGAAGTGGAGGAGGTTGATAAGCAGGAACCTTTTCTTTGCTTGAAGGTGTATCTCTTTTCAATAATGTCGGAACAGCACCATCAGTTCTAGGTTCATAAAATGGTGCTCTATCTTCAGTATGAGCTTGATTTGGAATAGCTTGAGCAAGCCCATCAGTTTGAAGAGAATCACTTGGCAAAAATTCTCTTTCTGCACGTTCTGTTAAATTTTTCCCTCTTAATGTGCTTAGGCTCTCTCTATTTGCAGGAACCTTTCTCTCTCTTACAGCATGAGTAACTTCTTTACTTTCTGGATTCATTGGTCTTATAGGTCTTTTAGTAGCCATGAAAAAAATAGTAGGAATAACTTTATAAGATTTACTATGGCCAAGTAGCAATAAAGTATATGCCTTATATATAAATACTAATCATCAAATATCAAAAAATGAAACAATTAATTGCTGAAGGTGCAGAAGCAAAAATCTACAAAAATGGTTCTTTAATAATAAAAGAAAGAATTCCTAAAAAATACAGAATTAAAGAATTAGATAACAAAATAAGAAGGTATAGAACAAGAAGAGAAATTTCTATTTTACAAAAAACTTCTCAATTAATTAACACACCAAAATTAAAACAAGGATCTTCAGAAAGTAATTTTATAATAGTTATGGATTTTATTAAAGGAAAAAAACTTGCAGATTGTTTAGATAAATTAAATGAGAAAGAAAGAACAGAAATATGTAAAAAAATAGGAAAACAAATTGCAGTTCTACATAATAACAATATTATTCATGGAGATTTAACAACTTCAAATATGATTTTAAATAAAAATGAAATTTATTTTATTGATTTTGGTTTAAGCTTCATAGATCAAAAACCAGAACATAAAGCAGTAGATTTACATTTAATAAAACAAGCTTTAGAAAGTAAACATTATAAAAATTTCGAATCAAGTTTTAAAAATATCATTGAAAGTTACAAAGAAAATTCTAAAAATTATAAAGAAATTCTAGATAGATTAATAAAAGTTGAATCAAGAGGAAGATACAAGTTAAAGAATTAATTGAAAGATTAGAATTATTAAAAGACACAAAGTTTTATAAAAAGTTACATGACTCAATTAATAGCCCTAAGTAGATATATCTTGGAAGCAGCCCCGTCGAACATTTACGCAATTGCGTTTTGTGCGGAATCTAGCGGCCCAGGATAGTGGCCTTTGGAGGATTATTCCTAAGAAAGCCATTGACGGCAGAAAATTATGTCGAATTCAAATCTGCCCGGGGCTATTAATCTTCTACGATAAAATTTAAAAACAGAAAACAATCTTGGATAATATGGGTAGATCAGCATATGGGGCTAGTTATGAAAGTGTAGAAACAATTCTAAATGGATTTAATCCTCCTGGAAAATTTTATAATAAATTAATGCTTGCAGGTAAAAATTATGCAGATGCTAGATTAATGTTTGAAATTGCAAGAGATAAAGAATATGGATGGTTTGAGCAAGTTCAAGAAGAATTAGATCAACGTTATACTAATTTTTTAACACAAATTAATTTAATAAATGATAGATTAAAAAGTAAAGGAAGTACTTATCAAATCCCAACAAATCCATTAAATGTTCATAGATTACTAGAAGGAATAAAAGGAAGAATAATACATTCTAGAAGAGCCTTACCTTCTTCAAAAAGTTTAGAAAATGATTTATAAAAATCAAGAAAAGTTAAATCACCACTAAATAGTAATGTTTATAAAATTTACAGTCTCTACAATTTCATGGAATATAAAACTTTTTTAGATGGGTTCAAACAAGTTGATCCACAATTTGAATTATACGGGTCTTTTGTTTTATCTGCTGTTGCTTATTATGAAGCTAGAGTTGCATCTTCAACAGCAAGTGTTGCTGGAGCACATGATTCTATAGCTTTAAATGCTGAAACAGAAAGCTGCTTAAGAGATCTAAAAATAAGAACTACAGCTATAAATGAAAAATTAGCTGCAAAAGAATTACCAGCAATCCCTTCAAGTGGAGAAGCTTTAGACGATTTAGTTGCAGATATTAGAGGCCACCATACTATACATAGAAAAGCTTCAAACGCTTAATTCTTAAAAGATAAACTAAAAACCTTTATAAATAGTAATTTTTCTCTAAATTTATGGCAAGAATGTATTCCCGTAAAAAAGGAAAAGCAGGAAGTAAAAAACCTTTAGTAAAATCACCTCAATCATGGTTAAATTATTCTAAAGAAGAAGTAGAGCAATTAGTAATAAAATTCGGAAAAGCAGGAAAGTCTACTTCAGAAATAGGAATTACTTTAAGAGACAATTACGGAATCCCAGATGTTTATAAATTAACAAGTAAAAGAGTAAAAACAATTTTAAATGAAAATAAAATAGAACATAAAATACCTGAAGACTTATCAAATTTAATTAAAAAAGAAATTACAATACTTAAACATTTAGAAATAGGAAAAAAAGATATGCCTTCACACAGAGGTTTATTATTAACAAATTCTAAAATTAAAAGACTAGTAAAATACTACAAAAGAAAAGGCATACTTCCTGCAGATTGGAAATATAGCAGAGATCAAGCTAAGTTAACAATTTAATATTATGCTTTCAACTGATGAAATTAAAGTTAAAAACAAGTTAATAGATTTAGAGCTTCCAATTATTTTATTTTCTAGATGTTCAAAAGAAGGAATTGCTTCAGCTTCAATTTTAGCAAAGACATTGCAAAGATTAAATAAAAATTTCTCTTTAATATTTTTTAATAATTTAGATGATAACAAATTAACAGAATTAAAAACACATAGAAGCGAACAAGTTGTTATTTTAGATCCATTAGAAACTGAAAAAATACATAATTATTTGTATTTGTTTAGAACAGAAAAAACAGTTTCAGAAAAATGTTTTGAAGTAGCTAAGTCTATTGATTCAAAAAATATTGATTTAATTTATTTAACTTTAATTTCTTTAGAAAATGTAAATAATAAGTCATTAATAGAAGAAACTGAAAATTCAGGAAAAGTAAAAAGAATAAAAGGTCTAAAAATTCTTGGTTCAAATACAAGACCAATAAACAAAACAATTGAATTATCTATAGATCCATTTATTGTAAGTTTTTCAGGTTCAGAAGAAAACTCAATTAATTTATTTAAAGATTCAGGAATAAGTTTGAAAACTGCAGAATCATGGACTTGTTTAATGGATTTAAATGAACTGCAGATTGAAAAGTTAATTACTTCTTTATCTCTAAACCAATATCCAATTGATGAACTATATGAAACAAGATTTATTTTAACAGATGAAAAAAGAAATAGTCCATTTAAAGACGTTCATGAGTTTTCTTTATTTTTAGAAGCATGTATTAATTGTAAAAAACCTAGTATAGCAGTTGCTAAATGTCTTAATAGTATTTCATTTACAAATAGATCATTAGAATTATTAAAAGATTATAGACAAGACATAATCAAAGCCTTGTCTTTATTCTATATATCAAAAGATGATTCAATAATAAAAGAAAAAGAAAATTGTATAATTATAAATTACAAAAATTTAGTTTCAGAAAATATTTTACATAAAGTAGTTGATTTAATACAAAACTCTAAAATTTATGAGAAAAAGAAAAGAATTGTTGCTATTTGCCAAACACAATTAGAAGAATTAAAATGTGTTATTTCATTTTTTGACAATAAATCAGATGCAAATATTAAGAATTTAATAAGTTCTTTACCTGGTGAAATAAAAGTAGAAAATCTAGAAAATTGTATAATATTAAATTCTAGTTTAGATTTAGAAAACAAAATTCTTGAGTTAATTCTAGAACATATAGAATCTGTAAGAATAGAAGAAATAAATTAATAAACATTGAAAATATCTAATTAAAAGTTTAACTTATGGTAGACGGACATAAAATAATTGAAAGTGTTAAAATAGAAATTTTTCTTGAAAAAATTAAGTTTATTGATAAAAATGATATTGAAGCAATAGATGAACATGCATTTTTTCGTTTAAACATAAAAGATAGGAAGACTTTTAAAGATAAAATAATTAATGAATATTTATTAGGTGCCGACCCAATATTTGTAGGCATACAGAAAAATGAAGCTTGGGTTGTAATATATAATTATAATAAAGAGCAAGCTTTAAAAATTATACTAAATATAGGATTAAATAAAGTATTAATAATTACATTTTATATTATAAATAAAAATAATATTCCACGAATATGAAAAAATCAGAAAAAATATTAAAAGGAAAAGGACAAGCAGACTATGATTATAAAAATGATATTCTCTTTTTTAAAACAATTAATAGAAAATATAGTTCATCTTTAGAAGCAATAAACTTAGTTTTAGATCTAGATGATGAAAATTTTTTAATAGGTATTCAGATATTTGAAGCATCTAAATATTTAGGTTTTTCTAAAAAACAGCTCTTAAATATCAAAGCATGGCAATATCAAGCTAGAATTCATGAAGGACAAATAGAGTTAAAACTTGCTTTCACAATAATGGAAAGAAATAAATTAAAAAATAATGAGAAGGTAATAATAAATCAACCTTCACCAGAATATATTCAAGAAACCCCGATAATGGTTTGTGAAGCTTAGTTTATTAAAATCTATAAATTCTAACTAAAAACCTTTATAAACCCTTAAAATTCCCAAATCTAAAATGGCTGAACAACCAGAAAAAGTACATGTAAAGGATCTGAAGAAAAAGAAGAAAAAATGGCTTACTATTTTAGCTAGTCATGAATTCAGAGGCCAAGAAATAGGCGAAACTTACATAGAAGAACCTGAACATGCATTGGGAAGACATCTTAAAGTTAATTTAATGACTTTAACTAAAGATCCGAAAAGACAAAATTATAATGTTTATTTTAAAATTACAGAAGTTAAGAATAATCAGGCTTTAACAGAATTAGTAGCTTATAAAATGCAGTTAGCTCAAATAAAGAAAATAACCAAAAAAGCTAGAAACAAAATTGAAGATTCTGAAGTATTTGAAACTAAAGATAAGAAAAAAATGGTTATTAAACCAGCTTTTGTAACTAAAAGCATGACTTATAAAACATCATTGTCATCTGTAAGATTAGAAGCAAGAAAATTCTTAGCAGCATATGCTAAACAGACTGAAGCTTCTTTAATTTTACAAGATATAATTATGAATAATTTACAAAGAGAATTAAAAAATGCAGTTAAAAAAATAGTTCCAGTTACAACTTGCAATATTAAGGCTGCTTATGTAGAAGAGTAAATCTTTTAAAGTAATTCTAGTTCGTTTTTCTTAAGCCACCGTGGCTCAATGGCAGAGCAGCTGACTTGTACCTGATCATCTGATGCTTAATTGCAAATGATCTTAAGTGATCAGCAGGTTGGGGGTTCAACTTAGATTTTATCTATGAAAGTCCCTCCGGTGGCTTTATTATATTTAAAAGAATAAATAATGAAATAAATAGGTGAAAAACCAACATCTATTAATTTAATACCCTTTATGGATTACCAATTTAAATTTATTATTTTTTAATCTAGGTTTATTATAAATTTTTTGCAAGAGATAACCTATTATAAAAAGATGAAAGATATAACTAAAGATATGTTCAATTTGCATTGTAAGTCTCATAAAAATTGTTGATGAAATTTTTATATCCTCTGAAACATTCAAATAATATACAGAAGAACTAAAAATAGAGTGTTGAAATTTACCTTGCAATGGTAAATTATCTTCAGCCCATACTAGTCCACTTTGCTCTGAACTATAAAGGGCACCAAATAGAATTATTATGAAAAATGAAAATAAAAGATAACTTATAATTAAAAATGGAAGATTATAGCTTTGTAATAAGTTGTGAAATGCAATACTAGAGATAATGATTAAAATAAGCAATACCCCTAGGATTAAAAATAATACCTTCCAATTTAATAAAATTGGAGTAAATAAATAACTAACAACAAAAGAAAATAGAGCAAGAATATTTAAGATATTAATAACTTTCCAAAAGATATTCATTTCTTTCCAAGTTTTAATGAAATATTCTTTTATTTTTATTCTAATAGGGCAATAATTACATAAATTTTCTTCCATAAATTAAATACCCTAAAGAACTATATAAATATATTTTAAGCCAATTAAATATACAAATCAAAGTAAAAAATGGTAGGCATGTATGAAAGAAAAATTCAGACTAGTAGCACCTTGGAACAGTATATAACAAGGGAAGATGTTAACTATATAATTATAATTCCAAAAAAGAAATAATCTTTAAGTATGAAAAATCCAAATATTCTAATTAGAAATGAATAGAAATATTTATAAGTAAGCTTATCTTACTATAAGAATAACTTATTAGAGAATATAAATATGACTATTGAAACTACGAAAATGTCTAGTAAAGGACAGATTGTAATTCCTCAAGATATGAGAGAGGAGTTAGGATTAGAAGAAGGAACATTATTTGTAGTAATAGGTACTAAAGATACAATTTTTCTTAAAAAATTAGAAATGCCTTCAAAAGAGAAGCTAATTAAAGATTTTCAAGAGATTGCGAAAGAAGGAAGGAAAAGAGCTGAAAAGTTAGGAATAAAATCTGAAAAAGATATTAACGAAATTATTCATAAATCAAGAAAAAAATGAAAATTGTTTTTGACACAAACATTCTGATCTCAGCAACACTTTGGGAAGGAAGCGTTGCGCAAAAAGTGTTGTTTAAACTTATCCAGGAAGATACTATAATTTACACTTCCAAGGAAATTCTTGAAGAATATAAAAAAGTTCTCAAAAGAGATTTCAAATACACAGAACAAGAAGTAGAAACAATTTTAGAAAAGATCTTACTCTTTGTTCAAATTATAGAACCAAGTGAAAAATTAGATATAATAAAAGCAGATCCAGAAGATAATAAGATATTAGAATGCGCAGTTGCATCAAAAGCAGAATACATTTTAAGTTATGATAAAAAACACTTACTAATTCTTAAAGAGTTTCAAGGTATACTTATTTTAACACCAGAACAATTCCTAAAAATCACCTAGACTAAAGAAATTAAAAAAATAAAAAAAACTAGATCCACCCAAAAGATCTAGCCATAATGCCACCCTATTTATTGAAATTTATATTCTACACTAGTAGATCCTCCTGCTTCTTTTCCATCAAAATAAATAACTCCTTCATCTCTTAAATAACCTAAACCACGGTTTAAATCAGTAGGACCAATATCTTCTCCTACACGTTGTCTAAGACTACTATAAAAAGGACCACCAGCCAATTTACTTGCTCTTTTTTCTACAAATACTGCTCTTACTAACGGAACTAGTCTTTCAACAACTTCCGCATCTACACAATCTGTTAATTCCATGTTTATTCCTCCGGTTTAAACGTTCCCTAATTTTCTCAGAAAGTAATTCTAACGCCCTCAGAAAAAATTAGTAAGAGCGTTAAAACATAATATGGATAATAATCACTAACACAAAGATACTATTAATTATCTTATGTTGTGACTTCATGCTAATTATTATGTAAGTTTTAATATATAAACATTATTGTCTTTTATCTTATAAATTAATTTAGTAATCTTTTTATTAGTTTTCTTTAAATCAATATCTATGGGCTCGTAGTTTAGCGGCTATAACGCAACCTTGACGAGTAATCTCAAAGTGGTTGAGGTCGCAAGTTCGAATCTTGCCGGGCCCATTAGAAATCTTTCAATAAATTCTCAAGAACAGTTATAAACAAAATTACAAAAGCAAGTTAATGAAAAATATATTCTTAATTTTATTAATACTTTTAGTTACAAGTTGCACATTCAAAGAAGAAATAAAAACAGAAAATGCAACTGTAAAAGAAATAATAGATGGAGATACTTATTTAGTTGATATAAATGGAACTGAAGAAAAAGTAAGAATTCTAGGCGTAGATTATCCAGATGTAACAAAAAGTAGAATGAAAAACTTCTTAGATCTAAATATTACAGAAATTAGAATAAAAGAATGTTATAAAAAAGGAAAAATAGAATTACAAAACAACTTAGTTGGAAAAAAAGTAATATTAAAAAAAGATCCAAAAGAAAGTAATAGAGATAAATACAAAAGATTACTAAGATATGTAGAAATTAATAATACAGATGTTGAAACATGGCTTTTAAAAAATGGTTATGCAAGATTTTATGATCCAAATAAAGAACTTTGTAGCAAATGTATAGACTATTATATTTTATATGAAAATGTAAGTACTTCAAAAACTGGGTGTTTATGGTCAGAAAGTTAAATAGAAAATAATATAAGAAGAATAAAATAGAAAAACAATATGCCTAAAAAAGAGATAGATCATAAAGAAAAAAAGAAACTACTAAATCTTTCAGAAATAAGTTTAATTCTAGATACATATGAAGATATTTTTTCAGATTTTGACCCAAGACCTTTTACTGAAAGAGCATTATCAGATGATTTTTTACTAGAAGCTAAAAAAGCAGCTAGAGATAAAAATAATCATGTTCAATTGAATTTTTTAATACCTAAAAATAAAAGAGATTTAAATGAAGAAAAATTAATCAAACAAAGATTAAAACAACATTTTGAAAAACATTATTCTAATTTGGAAAGAGATAAAAATAAAATGCTTAAAAGAGGAATTATGTTTATAGCAGCAGGAGTTATTTTAATGTTATTTGCTTCTTTAGTATTATTAAAAGAAAAAGGTGGATTTTTATCTGCATTTTTAATAATTTTACTTGAACCTGGTGGATGGTTTTTATTTTGGGAAGGACTTTACCAAGTAATATTTGAATCTAAAAAGATGAATCCAAATTTACATTTCTATGGAAAAATGAAAAATGCAGAAGTAAGTTTCTTAGGTGTATGAATTTATTTAGTAAAATCAATAACTATAGGTTTAACAATCCTTTTCCAGTCTTCAGCTTTCATTCTAATAGAATTAGTATGTAATCCAGCATTAAATTCAATTTCTAAATTATTAAGTAAAGAAGGATCACAATAAACCTCTAATCCATATAAATTTCCAAAAGGAGGAACACTTCCAATTTCACAATGAATGTTACTAAGAACTTCTTCAGGACTAGCTAAACTTGCACTTTTAGTATTTAATATTTCTTTAATTTTATTCCAATCTAGTTTCTTAGAAGCACTTAAAACAAAATTGTAAAATTTACCAGAACTTCTAACAACCATAGATTTAGCACCTTCTTCCAATTTAGCATTTCTAACTCTTGCTGCATCTTCGCTTGTAAAAACAGACTCATGTTCTAAAACTTCATATTTAATTTTATTAGAATCTAAAAACTTCTTAATTTTTTCAAAATCTTGTTTCATAATTTTGTAACAATATCTTTAAATATAAATTTAACTCTAAAATACTAATGGAATGGAAAGAAATTTTTATAGTTTCATCAATTATTGGTGTAATAAGTTATTTTTTTACACTTACTAATTATCTTCAAATTTCTTCTCCACTTTTTGGAGTTATAGCTGCAGGTTTAGTTTTAAATAAAAAATTAAGTCCAAAATCTTCTTGGGGAATATTTATTGGAATGATATTAACTGGTTTAATATCTATAATATTAGAACTATTATTTTGGTTATTTTCATAAAGAACAAAATACTTAAATATAAATTTTACAAGCTTTTATTATGGCAAGATTATTCAAAGAAATAGGTTGTCCTGGTTGTAATGCCGAATTTAAAACTATACCTACAAAAATAGGAAAATATTGCCCAAATTGTAAAGAAATTATATTTATTACCCAGCAAGCAAAAAAAGAACAGCTAAAAAATAAATTAGATGAAGAAAAACTTCTAGAAAAAATAAAAGAAGCTTTAGAAGGTAAAGAAAGAAATGATTTTTTAGATGATTTCTTAAATGAAGCTTTAGATCCATTATTTGAAAATAAAAGCGAAGAAGAAGATTTTATTACTTTAATTTTTAATGATAAAATTGGAAAATGTAATGGTTGTGGAATAAACTGCGAACTTATTTCTGGTTCAGATAAATCTTGTTCTGATTGTGTTGGTTTAATAAATATTGTAGGTGATTTTGAATTGGACGTAAGTCAAGGTAAAGAATTAAGTGAAAGAAGCTTACTAATTCAACTCAGAGAATGGATGACTGAAAAAAAAGAAGTTAGAGATAAAGTGTTTGATCCATTCCTAGATAATTTATTAAAAAAATTAATTCCAGATAAGAAGAAAAGAGAAAACATTATTCGTAGTGTCTAAAAAATTTATTCAGGAATAATTTTAAACTTTTTACTTAACCCAAACTTAGATCTAATAACTGTAAATTTTTTTATACCTAATTCTTCAGCATGCTTCTTAGCAGCAGCTTCAGTTAAAAAAGTCTTTAATCTAGAAGTTCTATTTCTTTCATTACCTTTAGGGATATATCTCAATCTCCTAGTATGCATTTTCCTAACCATATAATCTGGAAAAAATTAGCCTTTAAAAAGCTTCCTCTACTAATCCCCCTATTACAATGCCCCAGTCTACTATTTTAATTGCCTTTTTATGCAATGTTCCATTAATTCTCAAAGGAATTCTTCTAGAAGCATTTAAAATTTTGTCTGCTAAATGGTTGTAAGGAAAACGAGAAGAAACATAATTTTGAGTATGTTGGCCAACTAAATAAACTGGTGAATATTTTTCAATTGGTCCGTAAGTACTTTTAAAACCACCAGATTCTAAAACTACTCCTTCATTTCCAGGATCTAACCAAAAAGCTGTTCTAGATAAAACTCTAAACTGCATATTACCTGCTTGTTGCCAAAGACCCGTTACTGTTACATCTCTTTCAACCTCAGAATAATGATGTCTAGCCAAAAGCTCAGGTAGAGAATCATAAGGTACTTTTCTAGGCAAAACTAATTTACTTTTCATTAAATTTTCCAGCACTTTATCAATATTAACCATTAAACTAAAAAATCCAAAAAGGCTATAAATCTAACGTTAAAGATAATACTCAAAAATATACTTAGCGTTATGTTTATATATAAATGAATTAAAATAAATTCTATGGAAAAAAGGGGGCAGGCAGCAGTTTTTCTAATAATAGGAATAATCTTATTAATCGTAGTAATAAGTGTCATAGTTATTAAACAAGATTTCTTAAAAAATCTATTTTCAAGTATCTCAACAGAAAGATTAACTGTTCCTCAGCAAGTAAAACCAGTACAAACTTTTCTAGATTCTTGTGTTCAAGAAATAACAAAAGAAGGAATTAATATTATAGCATTTCAAGGTGGCAGATTAAATTTAGAAGAAGATAATATTCCAACAACACCATTTACTCCGTTGCAAACTTCTCTAGAAATAATTCCAGATTCAGAAATTAAAACAAGTGTTTGGTTTAGATCAAGAGGAAATGGAATACAAGAATTAAATATTCCAACAGAACAAGAAATAGAAAATTCAATATCCCAATATGTAGAAGAAAATTTTGCTAATTGTGTTCAAAACTTAACAGAATTTGATAGACAAGGTTATTCTACAAGTGCTGATGGAATTCCAGAAGTAACAACAGATATCTCATCTAATAATGTATTAACAACAGTTGATTTCCCAGTAAATATTCAAATTTTATCTACAAATTTTACATTATCAAAACATCAAGGTTCAGTAGATTCTAATCTAGGTAAACTTTACACAATGGCTAAAGAAATAATGGAAAAAGAAAATGAAGACTTTTTCTTAGAAAATAAAACAATTGATACTTTGGTTGCTTATGATCCAGAAATTCCTTTTTCAGGAACAGATTTTTCATGTACTCAAGACATATGGGTTAAATCAGATGTAGAAAGAAAATTAAAAAATGTTTTATTTGAAAATGTAGCAGCTATGCGTATAAAAGGAACAAATTACGATTTAACAAATGACAATCAAAAATATTTAGTATTTGATGCTTTAGATACAACAGACAGCGAAGTTACAGCAAACTTAATGTATATTCCAAGCTGGCCAACTTCAATAGAAATTTCACCTTCAGAAGGAAATATATTAAAAAGTGATTTAATTACAAACAAAGCAGGTGGAGCAGTTTCAGCTTTATTATCAACATTTTTCTGTCTAAATAATCATCAATTTGTTTATGACTTAAAATATCCTGTATTAATTAGTTTAACATCATCTGATGGTTTAACATTCCAATTCGCAACACAAGTAATACTAGACAACAATAAACCAAGATCAAACACAGTAATATCTACAACACTTCCAGATATAGAATCTCCAATATGTAATTACAGACAAAAAGATGTAACTATATTTACAGGATTTATAGATGAAAATAATCAGCTAGCTCCATTAGAAGATGTAACTTTAAGCTACAAATGTTTCCCTGCAACTTGCCAATTAGGAAATACAATATTAAATTCAGATGGAGAACCAACTTTAACAACTAAAGTTCCTTTATGTGTTAATGGAATAATAGAAGGAAGAAAAGAAGGCTATAAACAAATATTGAAAACATATTACTCTTCAAACAATGAAAATTCTCCAGAAATAGCTCTAGTTCAATTAGAAAAGGTTTACAATAAAAAAATAAATTTATTCATAACAGAAAAAGAAACAGGAGAAACAAGAGAACCATTTGGAACAGAAACAATTACTTTCCAATTTATACACCAAGGAACAAATTATCAAAATTCATATATTTATCCAAATGAAAATAATACTTTAGATTTGATACCTGGAAAATATATAGTAAGTGCTTATTTAATGAGAAATAGTAGCACTTATAAAATACAAATTCCAAAAGAAGAATTAACTACTTGTGTAGAAACAGAAAGTCTAGGTTTATTTGCTTTGTTCCAAAAAAATCAAGTATGTAAAACTACAGAAACAGAAGCATTTGAATCTAATAGTGTATTAACTGGAGGATTTACAGATTTGGAATATGAATTTACTAGAAAAGATTTATCATCAAATGAAGCACTAAATTTATTTATATTATCTTCAAAAATACCAGGCAGCTTTAGTGATTTACAAAAAATACAAATAGAAATCGAAACAAATAAAGATCACTCATTATTTAAGGAACCAATAGTAGGATGAAAAAAAATAGGTTGATAGCAATATTTTGTATGTTATTAATAGTTAGTATGCCTATAGTTTTTTCTGCAGATGTAACAAACAATCCTTCTCCTTTAGAAAATCAACAAAGTTCTTACTTAAGTAATAGTTTTTCAAATTCAGTTTACAATGATCCATATCAAAATTATGTAAGAAGATCAACAGGTTATGGTTCATATGGACCAGAACAATATTTAGGTGAAGCAATTGTTATTAATGTTGCAGATTATGAACCAAAATTAGTTAGAGCTTCTTTATTAGAACAGCAAGATGTTCCAGTATTTATTTATTTAAAAGGTTATACATTACAAAGTTTTATTTCACAAACTGGAAATATAATTTCTGGAGTAGAACAAGGTACAACAGGAACTTCTAAAGGTTCTTCAATAAGTTCATTAAGTGCATTAGATCCATTTGCTATTTCAGAAATTCCACCAATAGATTACATTCAAATCCTACCAAATTATAACACATCTGAAAAAGATTACATTAGATCAATAAATTATATAAAGCCTAGAAAAGATAAACAATCTCTTTCAAATTTAGGTTATTTAGTAGTTTACTTAAGAAAAATAGATAATGAAAATGCAACTCCAAGTAATAACACAATTAATATTAATTTAAATGCAAAAATATATTTAAATTTAGAACAAAATTCTTTATTTGGAGTATCTGAACAAAGTTTATCTTTGAAACAATTAGAAAATAAATCTGAATTTTTACAAAATAAAGATAAATATTCATTTTATTCAGGAAAAGGCTACTTAAGAGCAACAAGAGTATCTCCTACTTCTGTTACATTAGAAGTTTACAATAAAGATTTAACTCCAATTTCTTTAGCTTCAGCATCTAATGCAGCTGGTCTAGAACAAAGAACATCTGTAACTTTAGCAAAAGGTGAAACATCCTCTCCTATTTCATTTGGTTATTCAGGAAATCCAATAAATGATTTATTTAGAGTAAGACTAGACGAAGTTACAGCTCCAGGAGATAAAGCAGAAATACAATATGAAATAAATGGAAGGAAAATAACTAGAAAAGTTCCTGTAAATGCAAGATTACATTCAGCTTCAAATTGGATATTAAAAGAAGTAAAAAAAATTGAAAGCAATAAGGTTGTTACACAAGTAACAAATCCAAATGTTAACAAAGTATTTGGTTCAGAAATTAGTGTTGATGAAGTAGCTTCAGAATTTAAACTTAAAACTCAGCAAAGAAATGAATTATTTGATCTAGCTTCAATAGGAAGAAATCTATATGTTGAAAAACATCAAATAAGAATAGAAAACCAAGTTACATTTGAAAAAAAAGTATTAGAAACTAAACTTGTTACTTTAGATGGAAATAAACCTTTTTCACAAGCAGAAGTTATAGGACCAGATTCAGTTAGAATATTAGAAAGAAGATATTGTGAAGAAGTTTCAGATGTTGAAAGAGATGATGTTGCGTGTCAAGCAATATTTAGATATCAAAAATTAATACAAGAATTCCCAAATAGCGAAGAAACTTTAAAAGCAAAAAGTGATTTAGCAGATATTTATGCAGACTTTTTAATAGTTTACAAAGCTTGTCAATTAAATGTTCAAAATAGAGTAATAGATCCAGATAGCTGTAAAATTTATCAAAAAGATATGATTGATTTAGCAGCTTACTATTATTATCAAATAGGAGATAATGAAAAGATAAGCAACTTATATGGTACAATTGCTGGCGAAGAATATCTTCAAGATGAAGGAGTACCAATTAAATTATTTGGAGTTTCTACAGCAAAAGACGAACAGCCAAAATTCAAATTATCACTTTATGATGGAATTAAAGAAACAAATCAAATTACATATCAAAATGGAGATGTAATAAAATCTATTGGTATTAATGGTAAAATTAAATATGAAAAACAAGGAGATTATTACTGGGTTGTAGATCAAGTAAATCCTTCTAGTATAAGCTTAGTTTTACGTAGATTTACAGATCAATTTAACAAAGAAATTAATTTAGATAATATTTTAGATATAAATACTTACACCTTATTAAGCAAATTAGGAATTAAATCAATTCCAACAGGAGAAAGAAGAGACTTAATTCTAAATAGAAGAACAACATTAAATACTGCATTTGCACAAAAAGATGCACAAGGAAGAATAATAGGTCCAGCAGAAGTTGCAAATGTAGAAGTAAAAGAAATTGAATCTAAATCAGAAGCATATATAACAATAGTTCCAGGTGCAGGAAGAGCATACTCAACTTCAAGTTTCTCAGTCCACATTCCAGTAGATCCAAGACCATTTAAATTAACACCAGACCAACTAGAATCTCAAATTAAAGGTACTAAAGATTTAATTAAAATATTAGATGAAATAATAACTAAATTAGATGAATATATTTCTACATTAAAGAAATTATGTCTAGGTGCATTTGCAGTTTTAACAATTAAAAATTCATTAAGCGGAACAAGAAATATAGCAAGAAAACAAGTTTCAGAATATTACAAAGCAAGTTGTCAAAAAGAAATTGCAGAAGGAAAAACATCTGAACATCCTGCATTTACAAGAATGGAAGAATGTTTAAATCATTACGGAGATAAAATAAAACAATCAACAGATTCAACACAAAAACATATCTCTGATATAAATGATAAAATAAAAGGTAAAACAGCAGATGAACTAACTAGTGTTGCTCTAGCATCTTCAGATGAAGAAAAGATATGTGGTTCATTTAATGAATTCGTAAAAGCAAGTCCAAATGCAAACCAGCAAACATTAATTACAAATTATAGAGATTGTTTACTAAATGCAAAAATACAAAATGATGCATCTTTAGCACAAGGGTTTAAAGATTATTCACAGCAAAAATCAAATGAAATTGGAATAAAAACTAAAATACAATTATATAACGAAGCTGTTAATAGTGCAAAATCTTCTGGTGGAAAATGGGATCCAAATAATCAAGATGATATAGAAAAAATAATGTTCCAATTAGAACAAAATTCAGTAAAAGAAACTAAAAATCTTAATATTGTTAAAGCAATAAAAATAACAGATAGAACTCCAGGAAGCTGGGAAGGAAATGCTTTAATTAAAGATCCAAAAGATCCCACACAAATAAAACCTACAGACTTAAGAGGTTTAAGTAAAATTGATGAATTTAAATTAAGTTCAGACGACGTAAATGAATTAAACGAAAAAATATGTAGATCAATAGAAAGAGCTGAATGGAGAAGTAATCAATGTGTTTTAATTGGAAAATCAGTTCCAAATATTTTAATAGGAAGAGAACAAGAATTAAAAGAAGAACCATCACATGTTCCAGGAACAGTATTCCAGCAATTTGTTTCAACTCCATATTACAATGCATTAGCAACAAATAGTGTTCCAAAAACAGAAACAGATTGTGCACTGATGGCAGGAGCAAAATGGGAAACAATAAAATTAGATGGTCCTCATTGTCAGCCAATTATTTATTCAGTATCAACTTATGAATCAGCAGACAGAGTAATTAACACAGATTATTCTTCTCCTACAACATTAAATGCTTGGTATGATGAAGAAGGTTTCCCTTATTGTTATCCTACAGGCTCTGGAGAATATGTTTTAGTTCAAAAAAGATATCCAAACAAATTACCTGAAACAATTAAAGTAATGAATGTTGGTTCAAATGGAGCAATTGAATGTGGAAGAGGAGATGATGTAATTGCTACTGGTGGAGATACAACTTATTTAGAGCAAAATTCAGCAAAAAAACAAACTTATACAAGTAAAGAACCAAATAGATGTAAAACAGATGGTCAAACTGTAGGAAAAATAGATTCTAAAACTGTAATCTGTAAAAAAACAACACAAGAAACATTAAATGCAGTAACACAGCCGCAATGTACAGATGTAATGGATCCATTAGATTGTAAAATATTATTTAATTTCTGTGATCCAGTAATGTGTCCAAGTTCAAGATGTACTTTAGGTGGAAGAGTTCCTCCAAGAAATGTTATTCAATCTGGTTTAGTAGGTTCTTCATTATTATGTACACCAAATATACAAGAAGGTATTGTAGTTCCATTCTGTTTAACAGGAATAAGTGCAGGACTTAAATCAATAAGAAGTATTCTAGAAGGTTACTCTTCATGTTTAGAAATAAATTTAAAACAAGGAAAAAATGTTGGCTTCTGTGATTACATAAGATCAGTAGGAATTTGTGAAGTAGTTTATAGAGAAGCTTATAATTTATTTGATATTAGTGGTGGTGTTTTAGATTGGGTAGTAAATAAAGTATCAGCTGAACCTCAAGGTGGCGGTGAATATTTAACATTCCAAAGTTCATTACAAAATGTTGGTGAAAGTGTAAATGTATTTACAAATGAATACAAAACAACTTACACAGCACAATTCTTATCACAATCATCAGAAGAAATAGGTTCACAAATTTGTAGAGCAAGTGTAGCAGGTCAGCTTCCATCTTTAGGAAATATTTTAGACAGATTAACAGAACCAGAAGATCCTCCGCAATTTAGTGCATTCTTTGATGAAGTACCTTATGCTTCACCAGGAGAGACTCCATTATTAACAGGATCTACAGGAGCATCTATACCATTAGGAACACAAGAATTATCTTTATACAAAGCATTCTATCACATTTATGCAGGTAAAGGATATCTGCAAAATCCATCTAATCCGCAAAGTGTATTTTCACCTGGATCAGAATTAACTACAACACAGCCAGTTGTTTATTCAGTTTATTTAGTAAACAAAGAAAGAGGTTACCAGCCATTATATGTTACATTCCCAGAAAGAGGAGCAACAGCTTCAATACAACAAGGTAGAAGCAGTTTTGCGTTTAGTTATCAAGGTAGAATTGAACCTGGAAGATTTTCACAAGAAACTGTACAAAAAATTGCACAAAAAGGTTATAATCAAATTTGTGTAAATATTAATGGAGTAGAACAATGCGGATTTGGAAGAGTATCAACATCTTTCGGATTAAACGAATTAAAAGATTTCATAACAGAAGAAGAATCAACTAAGGCTATTGAATCAGCAGATGAATGTACACCAAATTCACAAGGATCAAAAGGTTATTCAGCAGCAAGACTAGGTGCTTTAGCAGGAACACAAATAGCAGCTGGTTCAGGTTTAGATTTATTCAGTCAGCAATCAGGAGTTGGAACTGGAATTGTAACATCTGAAATTGTTGAAACAAATTTATACAGTAAAGGAATAGTTAGAGTTTGTAGTGTAGGAGAACCAACACCAGACAAAGATAGATGGAGAGAAGTTGGAACTTGTGGTTCAGATGAACAAGGAAAAACAAGAGGTTCTTGTTGGTTAGATATAAATTCAGTAAGAGTGCAAGATGTAAAAATAAATAGTGATATTCAACAAGAACTTACAAAAAGAACTGAAGAAAACATTTTACCAATAAATTTAGAATTATCTAAAACATCTTTATTATCTTTAAATGAACAAAGAAATAGATTATTAGAAACAATAAGAACTATAGTTCAAAAAGCAAAACAATTAGGAATTGCTCCAATTGTTGGAGAATTAGAATTACCAGACATACCATTAGATGTACGTCCTGCTGAAGAAGACATAGATATAGAACCAGCAGATCCAAATGCAGTTGCTAAACAAATAATTGATAACTACAAAGATGATCTAAATAAAGTTACAAATAATAATAAAGCTGAATCAGAATGGTTAGCAGCAATAATGTATACTGAATCTAAAGGAAATCCTAATGCAGGTAGTCCTACAGGTTGTCAAGGTTTAATGCAAATATGTGGTGGTTCAGGAAAAGGAATAGAAGTAACTCAAAATATTCCAGATAGTTGCAAATTATCAGACGACAAATGTTATGTGTGTCTTGCAAGTTCAGCATCTTCACACCCATGCTCAAAAATAGACAATAGAAAAAACCCCTATGTTTCAATTTATGGTGGTTACGAAATTTACAAACAGAAAAAAAGAGCAATAGAATCATGTACAAAAGGACTATCAATCTCAGATAGCGATAAAATAAAAATGTATTTGGCAGCTTATAATGGCGGTGAAGGAACAATTTGTAAAGCAATAAAAAATACAGGAAAGTCAACTGTAACATGGGATGATGTCTCAGCTCAAATAAATGCAGAATTAGTAAGAGGCATAAGTGGTTATAAACCAGGACAAACTTATAGTAGTGATCATTATGTAAATCTAAAAATTAAAGAAATAAAAAATTATCCAATAAAAGTTTTCGAACGTAAAGCAATGTTCGTAGATCAAATGTAATATGAAAAAAATAAAATTAGGAATAATATTCTTGGTATTTATCTTAGTCACAACCTTAATTGTAAATGCTGAAGGTTTATGTGAAGAAGAATTTTCTTCAGAAGGATTCACATGTTTCAATGGTAAAGAATCTAATTTGATAAGTCAAGGATTTAGTTGTAAACCTCAAACTGAATGTGGAGAAGGAAAAAAATGTTGTGAAACTGTAAATACAGCATGTTGTAAATCACCTACACCTCAAGTTTTAGTTGAAAAAAGTAAAAATCAAGATACAGGATGTTCTGAAAAATATGGTAAAAATAATTATATGTGTATTCCAAATACATTAAAACAAGATAATTCAATTTGTATTACAGGAAAACAATGTAATGGAGATTATTGTTGCGGTACTGGAGTTTATTATTGTTGCCAAGTAGCAGATGGAAAAGTTGTAAAAAATCCTTATGTTAAAGGAGTAGAACAAGGATTAACTGTTGATGATAGAAATAATTTTACTTCTTTAAAACTAGATTCAAACTCAGTAGCTTCTTTAATTTATGAATACAAAAGTTTAGCTGTTCCAAAAGAAAATGGAATAGGTTATTTTGACTTATACATAAGATCTTCAGATTTAAATGTTAAAAGACAAGCAGTATACCAAGAAGCTCTAGGTTACAAACAAATTGCATCAATGAGAAGAGATTTCCTAGGTATTCCTGAATATGTTAAAAAACTTCCAAAAGTAGGTATTTACAAACCTGCACCAACAAAAATCAACGAAGCAAGAGAAGTGGAAAAACCAGAACGTGTATCTATAGGTTCAGATTTACAGGCAAATATAGATTCAATAGAAGGAACAGTATCAAGATCTAATGATATAATTTTAAAAGATCCATTTGTTGGTACTGTCGGTTCATTTAGATTTGCAAAAGAATGGTATTGGGGAGATGGCGATACTCCTGATACAAAAGTATCTGAAATGGAAAAACCAGATAATGAATTAGAAAGAATAGCATTATTATTAAAAGGAGAAACATACACTCATGGACTACAAAAAATTATTAATTTTGCGAATACAAATGCAAAAGATATAACAATTAGACAAGATCTAGGAAATGAAAATTTAGTAGAAAAAGAATTTAGAAGAGAAACAGAAACTCAAACAACAAAAGTATTTTCTGAAAGACAAATGTTAGATATTATAACTACTGCAGCAAGAGTAGAAAATATAGATCCATTTGTAATAGAAAATTCATATATCTTGGAAATAAACCAGGGAGGAATATCTACGTTTAGATCAGGTATACAATTAAAATATACAAATGAAAGATGGCAATATAAAATAAATGAAGAAGATAAATTCATATCTGATTTGAAATTTAATCGTGAGGTAAAAGATCTAAATTTTTATAATAAATTAATATATGATTTAAGTGAAGAAAAAACAAGTGCATCTGATAGAATATTAATTGGTGACTACGGAAAAGGAATAGAAATTATAACTAAAGCATTGAATGATGCAAAAGATAATCCACAAACAGTTGGTCAAACAGTAAGAAGCTATTTCGGATCTTTCGGAGATAGATTTGGTACTTCAATAACAATACAAAATCCAAAAGGAGAAATAAAACTTCCAAGAAGTGGAGAAAGTCGTGTTATTTTACAAGAATTAATGACTTTGGCCGCAACTCCAGCTGGTGAGGCTTCAACAAAATCACCTATAACTCTTAAAAATAGAGAATTTATTTTAGATGGAGATATTGATTTAAGATTGATGTTTACTGATAAATGGCAATGGTGTTTACGTTCTGTAGCTAGAGAAGCTTGCAATAATGAACCTTCAACTATTAATAATTTCGATACAGAATTAGGATATAATGCAGATAAATATAAATTAATAATTAAAAATTTACAAGACCAAACTTATGAAGGGGGTTTAGGAATAATTCTTGAAAAAACAATAGAAGCAAAGATACTTGAAAAAGTAGAAGTTAGACAAATAAGCTTAGAAATAGATAAAGGACCAAAAATTAATTTTATAATTAGTGAAAGAGCACAAAATACTGTTGATGTTCTTATAGGTAATAAAAGAATAAATGATTTTGCTTATGCAATTTATCAACCAGCTTTACCTAATAATATATTCAAAAATATACAAGGTGCTGCTAATTATAATGCTGTAATAAATGAAATAAAATCTATGACTACAGAAACAACAAGAAGTTCAACAACATCTGGAACTGCTGGCACTTCTACTGCGACATACACTCTACCATCCGGTGGATCGACTTCTATAAATATAAATAAAAATTATCTTGGTAAAATGTCTTCAACAAGTAACGGTGGAGTAAATAATCCTCAAATGATTGTATTACATGACACAGGCGCTTCTTTTGCTCAAACAATAAAAATATTTCAAGACGAATCTAAGGGAGAAACTTCCCATTATATAATTGATAAAGATGGAACCATCTATCAACTTGTAGAAGATAAGATTGTAGCTAACCACGTTAAAACAAAAAAACTAGATTCAATAGGTATAAAAATAGTAAATATTGGATTTATCGATGAAGAATATACAGATTCTCAATACAATTCACTTCAATTCTTATTAGATTATTTAACACAAAAATATAATATTGTTTATGATAGCAATCGTATTTTAGCAAATTACAAAGTTGAACCTGCTGTAGGATATTATAAAAGTAAAGGGATTAAAGAAAGAGAATGGGATCCATCACCAAATTTTAACTGGAGTAGAATAGGTTTATCACAGACGAAACTATTAGATCTAATAGGTCTACAAGCTTGTCTCGATGAAGTGGAATTTTATAATACAGGTTACAATTGTAATAATATTTAATAAAATGTTAACGATAATAAAACAAAATAAAAATAAATTAATTAAATCTACAATTATAGAAATAGTCTTCACAGCATTATTAATTTTATTATTAATATTTTTTAGACACCAATCTTTAAATTATTTAGATGAAATACAAACTGAAGCATATGGAATAACTTTATTACAAAACCAGTTACAAACAAATAATATTTCTTTAGAAGAACAAAATTATCTTAGAGAAAATCTAAACACTTTATCTTCAAAATTAGATAGAGCATTAATTCTTGTAAAATATATATTGCCACTTTCTCTATTAATATTGTGTTTAGTTTTCTATTTTTTAATATGGAAAATAAATTCAAATATAAAAATTAAAAAATTTGTTATTGCAACAACAATTCCAATTATTTTATTATTACTAACTTCTTATTTTACATTGAATATCATAGCATACTCATTTAATTATATAGAAAACAATCCATCTTTACTATTATTAATTTCATTAACCTTACTAGTAATTACTTATTATATTTCATTATTTATACTATCAACTAAAAAACCAATTAAAGAAAGTTTAAAATTATCAATTAAAAGTTTACCTAGAATTATATTACCTTACTTATTTATATTATTTACAGACTTTATTTATTTAGTTTTAATTTTCTTAATGTTCATTTTAACATTTGCAAAAGCAAATATATTATATCCATCAATAGCTTTAGTGATCTTAATTGTAATAATAAATTTACAAAGAGTTCATTTAGTAAATAAAATTTCTAAAATTTAGTTCTTACTTGTTGTAGATGTGTCTGCAGGTTGTGTTTGTATTACAACAGGTTTAGAGTTATTTCCAATAGAGTGGCCAAGAGCATAAGCACCAATAAGGCTCAGAACAAATATTACAGGAGCACCAACCTTAAAATAAAAATTATTTTTTTTATCTCTATTTTGTTGTTCTTCTAATCTTAAATATTTGCCTTCTAAATCATTAATTCTTGTAGCTATAGTTCTTTCATCTCCAGGTGGAAATTCGCCAATAATTCTTTGTAAACCTTGTATCTTTGTATTTTCTCCTCTAGCTTGTGCAGCTGAATATCTTTTGAAAACCTCTCCCACATATCCCTCGATTCTCCCATTAATTCTTGCATAAAGCTCATCTAAATTTGTTATTGGTCCTTCTATATGTGGAGTAACTAAAGGAACTTGACTAGCACTTGAAGGGGGAGACTGTATTAAAGGACTAGGAGTAATTGGTTTATATGTAGAAGCAGGATCAACAGCACTAGATGCTCCTCTAACTTGCGGAGCTATACCTGGGTATGAAATTCTACCTTGTCCAGGAGTATATAATCTTGCACCACTATCTCCAGATCCTGAAGGACCTTGAGGCTCACGCACAATTTCATCAAATAAATTATTTCTATTAATTCCAGATTCAGAAGTTGTATCTCCTAAATTTTTTCTAGGTCCAACACTTGTTCCAACATTAGAATCTACTGATGAAACAGAAGGCAAACTAGGGACTACACCACCTAAAGGAAGAACCGTATCTCCCCTAGAAGTTAATTGTTCTTCTCTATCTCCATCTCCTTGATCAGTATCATCAGGAGTACGAGTTCTGTTTAATGTAGGATCTTGAAAAGGTCTTGTTACAGGTGGTTTTCCATCAGCACGTTGACTAGTAGAAGTTCCTACTGGTTTTCTACTAGTTCTCTCATCTTTTCCCATATATTAAAATCAATAAAGAAAAAATTTATAAGCATTATTATAAAAGAAAACTCTCTTCACTAAAAATAAATGCAGGGAACAGGATTCGAACCTGCGAAGGCCTAAGCCATTAGGTATCTTGAATTCGTGACTCATTCGAGTTCAGAACCCCTAAGCCTAACCCGTTTGGCCGCTCCGGCATCCCTGCATGCATAAAAAGAATTAACTTTATTTTATAAGAGTTATGTTTCATAAGAAATTAATTTTAGCAACGCTATTGAATTTAAAATTTCTTTAATTTGCTGAGAATTCATTTTCTCTTAACAGTTTTACCATTACGTATTTTTTGCCAATTATATCTTCTTAATTTAGCAGTTTTACCATAACCACAAGAAGAACAAATTTTATTTCTAATATGATATGATCTACCGCCACATCTTCTACAATTTTGAACAAGAGTACTTCTCCTGCTCTTTTTACCCATAGAGGGTGTTCCTTTGGTCATTTTATTAAGCTGTTGAGATAAAGATTATAGTATCGCCTCTAATAAATACCGTTCCTAATTTTCTAGTAACTTCATTATCTATCTTTTCTTCGCAGTTACCTAGAACCATATTTACATGTTGGTCAAAAGAAACCAAATTTCCTAAATATTGTTTTCCGCCTTTTAGTTCTACTATAATTCCTTTTCCTTTTGCGTGATTTAATGTATCGAATGGTCTTGCTTCCATAATTTTAAACCCCCCGAACGAGTATATAAAGTTTCCTAATAAATAAAATATAAAATCAAAAGTTATTTAAATAAACCATTTAACCATCAGTTTATGGTTGTATATCAAAAACGTTCAAGAAGAAAAGTAAGCGGTGGAAGATACATCGTTTCTGAAAAGAAAAAATATGCTAATATTGGTTCTTTACCTACATTCACAAGAGTTGGAGATAGAAAACTAAAAATAAAAAGAGCTACTGGCGGAAACTTAAAACAATCATTATTAACAGCAAATAAAGTAAATGTAATGAATCCTAAGACTAAGAAAAGTCAAATAACTGATGTTGTTACTGTTGTTGAAAATCCAGCAAATAGAAACTTCATCAGAAGAAACATAATTACTAAAGGAACTATTCTTGAAACAAAATTAGGAAAAGTAAAAATAACTTCTAGACCAGGTCAAGAAGGAACATTAAACGGCATTCTTTTACAGTGAATTAATTTTTAATCTGTTCTTCTATCAATTTCTGTGATACTTTGAGTTCCAATAAATATTCTTTGTAAAATAAAATTATGAGTAAAGTTTTCTGGAGAACTAACTTCTACCCTATCTGTTTCTATTCTCATTAAGATCATATCTAGTGCAACATTATCAGAAGGTACTGTTAAATTTTCACTAATATCCTCACCACTTATATTTGAATTATAATCCAAAGTAATTTCTTTTCCGCGATAATCTGCAAGTATTATTCCTAAAGTTGCTGCAATATCCGAGCGAGAATATCCTTCAAATCTTCCTTCAGGGTAAAAACCTTTAAAATCATTAAAATGATCAACCATTAAAAAATAAGAATTAAATCATATTTTAAATATTTAGGTTCTACAAAATGTTTATTAATCAAATTAAATTAATATTTCTATGGATTTTAAAAAAGAAATTGCTAAATTATTAAGTAAAGAAGTCAAATTACCAGAATCTGAAGTCTTAAGTTTAATTGAAGTTCCTCCAAATCCAAATCTAGGTGATTTTTCATTTCCTTGTTTTAAATTAGGTAATCCAAAAGAAGCAGCTGAAAAATTAAAAAATAATTTAAAAAAACCAAAGTTTATTTCAGAAATTAAATCATTAGGACCATATCTTAACTTCTTTATTAACAAATCCATTTTAGCAGAAGAAACTTTAATAAAAATAAATAAGGAAAAAAACAAATATGGTTCAAGTAAAAATAAGGAAAAAATAGTTATTGAATTTTGCTCTCCAAATACAAACAAACCATTACATCTGGGTCATATAAGAAATATGTCTTTAGGTGATTCAATTGTTAAATTATTAAAATTCCAAGGAAATAATGTAAAAGCTGTACAAATAATTAACGATAGAGGAATTCATATTTGTAAATCAATGTTAGCTTATCAAAAATATGGTAATAATAAATTACCAAAAAATAAACCAGATCATTTTGTTGGGGATTATTATGTTATGTTTGCTAAAGAAGAAAAAGATAATCCTTTATTAAACGATGAAGCACAAGAAATGTTAAAAAAATGGGAAGAAAAAGATCCTAAAGTTCTTGCTCTTTGGAAAAAAATGAATCAATGGGTTATGCAGGGATTTAATGAAACTTACAAAAGATTTGGTGTAAAATTTGATAAAAATTATTTTGAATCTGCATTTTACGAGAAAGGAAAAGAAATTGCTGAAGAAGGTTTAAAAAAAAGCATTTTCATAAAAGATGAAAAAGGCGCAATAATAGCCCCATTAGAAAAATATAATTTAAGTGATAAAGTAATAATAAGAGCAGATGGAACAAGCATTTACATTACCCAAGATCTTTATCTTGCAGAACTTAGATATAAAGAACTTAAATTTAACAAAATGATGTATGTTGTAGCATCAGAACAAAATTTACATTTCAAACAATTATTTAAAATATTAGAATTATTAAAAAGACCATTTGCTAAAGGATTGTCTCACTTAAGTTATGGCATGGTTCATCTTCCATCAGGAAGAATGAAATCAAGGGAAGGAACTGTAATTGATGCTGATGATATTATGAATGAAATGTCTAAACTTGCAGAAGTAGAAATAAAAAAAAGACATTCAAGTTTACCTGAAAAGGAAACTAAAAAAAGAGCAGAAATAATTGGACTTTCGGCAATTAAATTCTTCATGTTAAAGATGGATGCAGCAAAAGATATTATTTTTAATCCAGAAGAATCTTTAAGTTTTGAAGGAGAAACAGGTCCTTATTTACAATATACTCATGCTAGAGCTAGTTCTATTCTAAGAAAAGCAAAACAAAAAAAAGGTAAAATAAATTTTAATTTATTAAAAGAACCACAAGAATTAGCAGTTATTAATTTACTTTCACAGTTCCAAGAAAAAATTAAAGAAACAATAAACAGCTACAAGCCACATATCTTAGCTAAATATCTATTTGATTTAGCACAAACATTTAATGAATTTTATGCAGTATGTCCAGTAATATCTGAAAATAAAGAACAAATGCAAGTAAGACTTTTACTAGTTCAATCTACAAAACAAGTATTAAAAAATGGATTAGAGCTTCTAGGTATAGAAGCACCAGAAGAAATGTAGAATTACTTTTTCTTTCTATAGAATAAAAATCCAGCAACTATGATTAATACAACAATTATTGCGATTAAGAAAAATAAAATAAAATCAGTTTTACTTTCAGTAGTAGTTTTAATTAATGTAGGATCAACAGCTGGAAGTTTATTTGCAGAATTTCCAATAATTCTTCTAGAATTTACAAAAGGGACTACAAATTCTAAAACAACACTTTCTTTTCCAGGTTCAATATTACTAACTAAATTTTTAACTTCAATATAAGGTAAAAAACTGTAATTATATGTAACATTAAATGATTTTCCAGCTTGCATAATTCTGTCTTCAAAATCAGCACCATCAGCAGATAATCTAATCTCAGTATTATTTACATTTACTTTATCAATAATCATTGTATTTTTTATTAAAATAATCCTGCTATTAGATGAATCAACAAGATTAAAATCAATTTTACTACCTTCATAAATTCTAATTGTAGTCTTTGAGAACAAAGGTAATGTTAATTTTGCATCTTCACCTTTAGGAATTTCTTGAACTTCTTGAGAAAATACAAAAGGCAATGTTACTAACATTAATATTAAAAAAACTATTAATTTTTTCATTATAGTAAAAATTCTTAAGTTATATATAAGGATTATTATAGATAGGTCAATGGCGAGTTCTTAAAAAGCATATATTTATTTTAATTTAAATTGTTTATCTATTTGTTCATATTTTTTCTCATATTCTTTTTTGATTTTAGCTATTCTTTGAGCAGCAATTTTCTGTAATCTAGTGATCTCTTCTCTCAAGGAGTTTTGTATTTCATTTATTTCTATAGACTGATCATTTTTCAGTTTGGATAGTTCAAATTCTCTTGCTTTAGCCACTTTTAAAACCTTTTTATAATACTCTTCAGAAACTGGTGTTATCTTTATTATTTGAATAATATCACCTTGGTGAAATCCTTGGTCTTCTGGTGAGAAGGCAGACTGTAAAATTGCTTCTTTACCTTCCTCAAGTTTTAATAATTCTTCAAATTTTTTAACATTTCTGGGTTTAGAAATAATTTTCAATTCGTTAGGATCACAACTTGTAGGTATTTTATCTTGGGAAATGATAATAACAACTGAATTATCAAAATCAATTATATAATAGGCTATGACTCCTCTATTCATTGAAGTAATAAGACAATATCTTGAAGTCATATTTTATTATTATACTTACCTGTTTAAAAATCTTGTTAAATTTAATTTTGTGAATTCTTAAATGCACAGAAAAAATTTATTTTATATTAAAGTTATAAGAAAAAGCTAAAATTAGCCTTCATTTAGCCAACCAAAAGCTTTATATAGTAAGAACTATAATTATTTATAAAGGTTTGTATGACCTTATTGAGGGGTAGTTATTTCGAGGGGGAAATATTAGTAATTAAATGGCAGCTGAATACATAAAAAAGTGTCCAGAGTGTGGCGGTTCTAATTTATTAATCCAAAAAGATAGAGGAGAAGCTACTTGTAGAGATTGTGGTTTAGTTATAGAAGAAAAGATGATTGACTTTGGTCAAGAATGGCGTGAATTCTCAGATGATCAGTCTTCTAAAAGAAGAAGAACTGGTGCTCCAATGACTTATACTAAATTTGATAGAGGTCTAGGTACTGATATTGGACAAAAAGGAGATATTTATCAATTAAATGCAAAAGGAAAAAATAAATTTTTCAGATTAAGAAAATGGCAGCATAGAATTTCTACTGCTATTGAAAGAAACTTAAAATTAGCTTTAGCAGAATTAAAAAGAGTAAGTTCATATTTGAAATTACCAAAATCAGTTGAAGAAGAAGCAGCAAGAATTTATACAATGGCTGTGCAGAGAGGATTAGTAAGAGGACGTTCAATGGAATCTGTAGTTGCAGGTTCATTATATGCATCTTGTAGAAGACATGAAGTTCCAAGAACATTAGATGAATTATCTGAAGCTTCTGGTATTGATAAAAAAGAAGTTGGAAGAACTTACAGATTTATTACAAGAGAATTAGGAATTAGAATTTTACCAAGTAATCCAATTGATTATTTACCAAGATTTGTATCTGCTTTAAAATTAAGTGCTGAAACACAAAGTAAAGCAGTTGAAATTTTAAATCAAGCAAGAGATGCAGAATTAACTTCTGGTAGAGGTCCAACTGGAATTGCAGCAGCATCTTTATACGTAGCAGCTTTAATGAATAATGAAAAAAGAACACAAAGAGAAGTTGCAGATGTTGCAGGTGTTACTGAAGTTACAATTAGAAATAGATACAAAGAATTACTTAAAGAATTAAACTTAAAAGATAAAGTTAAGAAAAAATTATTAAAAGAAGCTGGAATTGATGAAGCTGATTTAGAAACAGAATAAAATGGAAGTAGAACTTTATAGAGGCCCAATTCCAGGAGCAGGTTTCTATTATCTTTATTATTTTTTTCATTATATAATAGAAGAGACACGTTTTGAACCCAAGACCACAATAGATCCAACAAAAAATGATTTAAAATGTGTTTGGAATTTAGATGGAATAAGTTTGACTTATTATGCTTGTCCTAATAAAGACATGAGAAAGAGTCTCAATACTATAACAATAGAAGGAAATGACGAAACAAAAGTTAGAAATCTAGAAACAAAAATAAAAAAAGCAGAAATGTCTTTTGTTAATCCAAATGCATTTGAAGGTAATCCACTTGAAGTTAAAAATTAATTATTCTCAAATTCTCACTAAATATTTATTTTCTAAAAAATCATTTAAACCATTTCTTAATTCTTTCCCAACGAGTAAGTCCTACATTTGTTTCTTCATCAGATAAAGCAAGTTCTCCTTCTTGTTGTCTTGTCATTGCTAGTGTTCCATTGTCTGCTAAAACTTCTAAAAGTCCTTTTTCTCCAAAGATTTTTTTAAGAACTTCAGTAGGTTTTATTTTATTCCAGTTTGCTGCAAACATTAATTGTTCTTTTGTTAAAAATTCAGCACTTTCCTCAAAAGAAGCATTTTCCAAGTTTGCACCTTCAAAAAAAGTTTTTGAAAATTTACAAGCAATAAACCTACAATCAGTAAGATCTGCGTTTCTAAAAGAAGTTCGTGTTAAAGTATTATGTTTAAAAGTAGCATTCTGAAAATGACTATTTTCAAAGTTAATACCTATTAAAGAAATTGCAGAAAAAGTACAATTTTGAAAATGAGAATTAATAAAACTGCTTCCTTCAAAAAATTCGCTATCTGCAACACTCATCATTATTCCTGCAAAATCACATTCACGAAAAGTAGAATTAGTAAGATAAGCATCATACATCATTACTTGCAAAAAACTTTTTGTTGCTTCAATTCTATCTAATTTTGTTTCTTCAAAATAAGCAAGGGCAAAATTGGATTGGTTTAAAGAACAATGAGTAAAAGTGGCTTCTCCAAAATCAGCACCAGAAGCATTAACTTCTAAAAAACCAGACTCGTCAAAAGAAGCTTTGTTAAATTTTGCGTATTGAAAATTAGTTTTACTGAAATAAACATTTTTAAATTGTGCTTGAGTAAAATTAGTATATTGTGCCTTAACCAAAGCAAATGAAACAGTTTGGAAAGTAGCTTCAACAAAATCTGCTCCAGTAAGATTAGCTCCTGTAAAATTGGTTTCTTTTAAATTACATTTAGAAAAATCTGTTTTTATAAAAATTATTCCAGAAAGATCAAAGCCGCTAAGATTTTTTCCGCTAAGATCATAACCGCTTAAATTAATACGTTCTTTTTTGAACAGCTTCCTCCATTTATTCCAGGTTTCTTTTCTTCTATTATGAGTTAGTCTTTTATATTTATCATTTCCAGCAAGTAAATCGGAAATATCTTCTCTACTAGAAGGAGTCAAATCTGTCCATTCTGGTTCTCTAACCATAAATTTCTTTAGAAATAGACAATTAAATACTTTTGTATACTAAATCTTTATAAACAAATTAATTTTTAAAATTTTATGGCATGTTTAGTAGCATCTTTAAGTACAGGAAAAGGAACATGGGCTCATGTTTCAAGATTAATTGCAGATCAAGAATGGGAAAAAATATTTCTAGTCTCAAATCAATTTGGAAAAGAAAATTTTACAAACACAAAACCATTTGAAATGATTGTAATAGATGATCGTCAAGATCTAGAAGAAATAAGAGATTATATTAAATCTCAATTACAAGGAAAATTAACAGGTACAGAAGTTGCAGTAAACTTAATTTCTGGTTCTGGAAAAGAACATATGGCTATAATGTCAGCAATTTTACAATTAGGTTATGGAATGAGATTTATGGCTCTAACAAAGGAAAAAGTAAAAGAAATATAAACTATAAACCACAAAACTTTAAAATCTATTAAAATATCTTAATCTCATGGGTGAATTATTCGATAAATTACTAAAATCAGATGAATCTATCTTTCTTAATCCACAATTCTTAGATTTTGATTACCAGCCAAAAATAGTCCCATGTAGAGAAGGAGAGCAGCAAGAAATAGCTTCACATATTAAACCATTATTACAAAGAAGAAATGGAACAAATATGATTATTATTGGTTCTCCAGGTGTAGGAAAAACAGTAACATTAAGACACGTGTTGGATGAATTAAAAGAAGATTATAGTTCAGAAGTAATATGTTTATACATAAATTGTTGGAAAAAAGACACTTCATTTAAAGTAATATCAGATATTTGTATTCAATTAAATTATAAATGGATCCATAATAAAAACTTTGATGATTTAGTAAAAAGTGCAGCAGAATTAATAAATGAAAAATCAGCAGTAATAGTTTTAGATGAAGTAGATAAATTACAAGATCAAAATATAATTTATACTTTATTAGAGGACATATTTAGAAGATCTTTAATTTTAATTACAAATGAAAAAGATTTCTTAATAAAATTAGACAATAGAATTAGATCAAGATTGCAGCCAAAAACTTTAGAATTTCAACCATATAAAAAAGATCAAATAAAACAAATACTAAAAGAAAGAATTCAATATGTGTTTGTACCAAACACTTTACAAGAAGAAGTCCTTAACCCAGTAATAGATGAAGCTTTTGAAAGAAAAGATATGCGTATAGCAATGGCATTGTTAAAACAAGCTGGAGAATATGCAGAAGATAAAAGTTCTAAAAAAATAACAATTGACCATGTAAAAGAAGCAATAGGTAATTTATCAGAAAAAACTTTAGAAGAAGGAAATGAAGATCTAATAAACATAATAAAAGAAAATAATGGAAAGCCGCAAGCAGATATTTTCAAGATTTATGAAGAAAAAGAAAAGAAAAGTTATAGAACATTCCAAAGAAAAGTAAAAGAGTTAAAAGAGACTAAAAAAATAAATATGAAAGAAGAGCAAGGAGATTTAGGCAAACATACAATTTTAGAGTATTTAGATTAAAAGTTTTAATTTCTTTAACAAGTAATATATTCTCTAGTATAACGACAAACGACACGACATTCTGGGAGCCGCGTAACGCTTTTTAAATAAAATCCCCTATATTATTTTAGACAGGAGGTAAAAACCAATGTTGCCCACAGAATTAAACCCAAAGACAATATCAGACCTATTAAGCACCCAGCTTAGAAACCTGCCAATACCAGGAGAAAAAAGAGGAGGTATTAAACATGAACTCAAGAAAGCATCTTAGAAGAAAAGTATACAACTTACTTGACAACGATGAAATAAGCCCAGAAGAAGCAGGCTTCATGTTAGGTTACTTTAGCTAAGCACAACCCTTTTATTTCTTTATTTTTATTAATTTTCTATGAAACTATTAGCATTTACAGATATACACTTAAATAAAAAAGCATTACAGTCTATAAAAGAAAAAGCAATTAAAGAAAAACCAGATTTTCTTGTTTCTTCAGGAGATTTAAGTTTTTTTAATCAAGGCTTAAATGAAGTATTAAATTTCCTAGATAAACTAAATATTCCAACATTCTTGATTCCAAGTAATCATGATGATCCACAAGATCTTGATTTATTATGTAAAAAATCCAAAAATCTAATAAATTTGCATTTAAAAAAACACGAATATAAAAATTATCTCTTCTTTGGTTATGGAAATGAAGGTTATTCTTCAACTGATGAAGAATTTGAACCAATAATAAGAAAATTCAAAAAAGAGTTTGATAAAACTAAAAAATTAATATTTATTACACATGCGCCAATTTACAACACTAAATTAGATAAACTTTCAATTGGCCATAAAGGAAACAAAACTACAAGGAAATTTATTGAAGAATTACAACCACAACTAACTATTTGCGGACATTTTCATCAAACTTTTAAAAAACAAGATAAAATAAAAAATTCTTTAATAGTAAATCCTGGACCAGATGGAATGATACTAGAACTTTAAAAATTTTCAGTTGTTTAATGAAATTTAGAATAGAAATATTATAAAAAAATAAAGAAGGAGAATTATCTCCTCTTCTTTTTAGCACTCTTTTTTTTCTTTGCTGGCATTTTTCACCTCTTATTCCCGGTCGAAGACTGGAAAGTTATACTCTTATTAAGTGTAACTTTTGCTTATATACTTTACGTTTTTTCACTTTTTTAAAAATATTTTTTGATAATTAGAAAAAATTATTTTTTCTACTTCTTCTGCTGTAACATTTTTTATTTTAGAAATAATTTTTATTGTTTCTTGAATATGAGCAGGCTCACTTCTTCCTCCAGGAACATAACTTAAGTAAGGTGCATCTGTCTCTGTAAGAATATTACTTAGAGAAGTTTTCTCAACAACTTCTTGAAAATGTTTTAATCTTGTAATAATTGAAGGAATAGAAAGATAAAATCCTGAATCTTCTGCTTGCTTTACTAATTTTAAATTTCCAGTAAAACAATGCAATACAACATTTTTTAATCCAGAGCTTTGTAAAATCTCAATACATTCCTTTTCAGCTTTTCTTGTATGAACAACAATTGGTTTTTTTATTTTTCTAGCTAATTCAATGCATTTCCAAAAGACTTCTTGCTGTTCTTTCATCTTTGCATCTGGTTTTGGTGTTCCATCTAAGCCAATTTCACCTATTGCAATAATATTATCTTTATTTTTCTCAATAAACTTTAATTCAGCATCAACATCAAAAACACTTTCATTTTCTCTAGGAACATCATCATAATGTGCTAATCCAACAGCATCTAAAGGATAAATACCTAAAGAAGCCTTAACAATATCATAATTTTTACTTAATTCAAGAACTTCTCTATTTGTTTTAGGATCAACACCCGAAGATAAAATACTTACAACACCAGCATTTCTTGCCCTTTCTATTACTTCATTCAAATCTTTCTTAAAATGTGGAAAAGTCAAATGACAATGTACATCTATTAACATAATAAGAATAAATCGATCTAGATTTTAAATCTAACTATAGTTATTTCTTGCGTTTCCACAGATCTCCTTTTTTAAGTTTTTCCATAAAATCTTTTCTACCTAATGTTAATTTAGATTTACTTTTACCAACAATAAACTCGAAATTAATAACATCTTTATCTTGGTTTATCTTAATAATTGTAAATATAACTGTATCTCCATAATCTTTATTAGTAAACTCGTCTCCTTCATTTAATTCGTCTTTTTTTTGTGAGATTTCGATGTAATAAGCTTTAAGCAAAACGTCTTTATCAAGAACAATAGCTCTAGGATTTTTCTTTTCAGTATCTCCCCATCTAGAAAATAAATATTTTTTTTCAGAATCAGAAACCTCTTTAGGAACTTTTATGGTTAAAACACGGGGTTGACTCAAGATCAAAACCAAGCCTTGTTTATTAGTAGTAGAATTTTTTCCAGAAACACTAATTACAATATTACTCAGAGCTTTTCCACTAATAGTTATTAGTTGAATTGTTAAAACAAATTCAATTTTTAGCATAAAATTAAACCGCTTTTTTTCATAAATATAAAAAGTAGAAATGATATTTAAATGTTGTCTAATTTATAATAAAAATGCCAAAGGACTTAAAACAAATTTAAATAATCTAAAAATAAATGGCCACATATTTATTAAAATTAATCCTAAAATTATTAAAGAAATAATACTAAGTATTTTCATAGCTTTCTTTTTGCTCGTGAATTTACTCATTCCAGCATAAAACATTCTTCCACCATCAACTGGTCCTAAAGGTAATAAATTAAATAATCCAACACCTAAAGCAATGTTAAATATCCAAAATAACAACATTCCAATCCAAGAAAGAACTTTATGTAACCAAACAAAAGAGGTAGAATTATTTTTTAACTGAGTACTATATTTACTAAAGCCAATTCCAAAAAATGCTTTTTCTTTATCTTTAGGATTAGAAGAAAGAATAACATTATAAGAAGTTTCATTTGCTTTAACTAAAACTGTATCTCCTGGTTTTTTATTTTCCAAAACATTTCCTAAAATCTTTGTATTATCTATTTTAAAACCGTCTATTTCTTGAATAATATGTCCGGCTCTTAAACCACTTTGATTAATTGGTAAACTTTCATTTATATTTCCAACAACAATTCCATTTATCTCACTCATGCTGCTTACAATCGGAGCAAAAATAAAACCTAAAAATAAAAAAATAATTATTGCTTGAATTATATTTGAAAAAGGCCCGGCAGAAAATACTAATAATTGATCTTTAATTGGTTTCTTTTCTAATTGTTTTTCATCTGGTTCTACAAAAGCAGCTAATATTGGTCCTAAAAATGCAAATCCAGAAGATTTTATTTTAACATTTTTTAATCTTGCATAAATTCCATGTGAAGCTTCATGTATTATAGCAACAAATAAAATTGCAATTATCCAATGCCAAAAACTTAATATAGGTAAACCCTCACTAATGCTAACTCCAGGTAATAGGGGTGCTAATGCAACAGCTGTATTTGGAACAAATAAAAATTTATAAGTTGCATAAAAAATAAAAGCAGTTGTAACAGCCATACCAATAAATCCAATCCAAATTCCAATTATACCAATAACATTCAAAAATTTAGGAAACTTTTTAGCAATTCTATCCATTAACTTAATTCCCCAAGAAGTTTTATACAAAGCAAAAATTTTCCATTGAACTTCGAATTTATTTCTATAAATTTTAAAAATAACTAATAAGATAGCATAAAATACAAGTAAAAATATTAAATCATAATTTACCATTTAATAAAATTTTAAATTTAAAGTATAAAAAACTTGTTCTTTAGAAATATATACTAATTTACTTCTTTCTAACAGGTCTTAAAGCTTTAGAATAACAATTTCTACAACTTACTTTTCCTCTTCTAACTTTAGAGGGATCTGCTTTCTTCTTAGTTTTACATCTTCTACAAACAAAAACATTTTTGTACATTCTTTTATTAGCTTCAGCGAATTTTGCCATAATTATTTACCCATCATTATGAATTTTTGATCCATAATTATCCAATAGTTAACTGTACTTGATTCAGTTACTTTACCTTTAAACTCATCTGGTATTTTTATATCAAATGTTTCATAAGTTTCATTATCCATGACTGTTGCTGTGTCTTCAGTTACAGATAAAACTTGAGCATTTCTCTTTTCAATAATGGGAACTTCAACATTATCACTTGAAGGACACATGTGAATTTTCTTTTGATTACCAATAATACCAACAGCTTCAATTCTGCATTTAGTAGAACCATGTTTTCCAGGTTTAGAAGTTTGAACATCTCTAACTGCACATGCAATTCCATCTAGAATTATATAACTTCCAGACTTCATACTTCCTGCACTTGCTAATTTTATTTCACCCATGAGACTTGGTTAAAGAAAACCATTTATAAAGTTTTTCGTTTGAAAATCAACTATTAAAAAGACTTATATATCAATAAATTTTGCTCGAAATAATGACAAAAACAAAAACTCATGATTTTGTTGAAGTAGATTATATTGGAAGAATTAAAGAAACTAATGAAATATTTGATTTAACTTCTGAAACAATTGCTAAAAAAGAAAATATCTTTAACCCTCAAGCAAAATATGGACACAGAGTAGTTTGTCTTGGACTAAAACAATTAATTCCAGCCTTAGATGAATTTTTATTAGATAAAGAAACAGGAAAATCTTACAAAAAGGAATTAACACAAGAACAAGGTTTTGGAAAAAAAGATTCTAAGTTATTAAAAATTGTAAATATTAATGTTTTAAGAAGTCAAAAAATAAATCCATTTCCAGGATTACAAATAAATGCTTCTGGAATGATTGCAACAGTAAGATCTGTTAATGGCGGTAGAGTTACTATAGATTTCAATCATCCTTTAGCAGGAAAAAATTTAGTTTACGAAATAAAAATAAATAAAATTATAGAAACAGATGAGGAAAAATTAAAATGCTTATTAGGTTCTTTACTTGGAATTTCAGAAAAAGATTATTCTTTAGAAATTAAAGATAAAAAAGCAACTGTAAAAATTAAACAAAAAGTTCCAGAAAATATTTCTACTGAATTCAAAAAGAAAGTAAAAGAATTAACTTCTATAGACTTAGAGTTTAATTAATTATATATTTTCTAGACAAATTAATATTATAAATGAAACTATAATTATAATTTTATGAATAAAGCAGTTTTATTTGATGTTGACGACACTTTAATACTAACCTCTACTTTTATTGATGATGTTCTATATCAATGTGTAATTTCAATGATAAGTGCTGGTTTGCCAGAAATTAATCCAGAACAAGCTGTAAGAACACTCCACGAAATAAGAAAAAACAATAAAGTACATGGAAATAATTTTGATCTTCTCTGCAAAGTATATGGAATAAAACATAGAGGTGTTATTGAAGCAGGTGTCAAAAGATATAGAAAAATGAAATTAGTCTCTTTACAACCAAATCCAAATGCAAAATCAACTTTAGATTATTTAATTAGTAAAGGGTTTAAGTTGGGAGTTGTTACAACTGGCGAACCAGATAAACAATGGGATAAAATTGAAGTTATAGGTTTACAAAGATATTTTGAAAATGGTTTCTATGCATCAAATGATCCAAAGGTAATGAAACCAAATCCAAATTTATTATTACAAGCCTTGGGAAAATCAGGGGAGCAAACCCGGAAAAATCTTTTTACGTGGGAAACAGGCTAGATGTAGATATTCAAGGGGCACATAATGCTGGAATGAAAGGCATTTTATTATTATGCGGAAAATATGCAGGACAATCTCCAGTTTCTTTATTATTGCAAAGAGGAATAAATGCTAAAGAAATTCTCTCTGGAAAATATGATAAAGAGATAAGAGCAATGATGCCAGAATATACAATAGATAATATCTTAGAAATCAAAAGAATTCTATAATTTCTAATATATCTAACATCTCAACGATAAGGTTAAATATTAGCTTTATCGTTTGTAAAATATGGACAGTTTATTAAGACAAGCAAGCCAAAGAGCAGACATTTCTGGCTTGAAACAAACCCCAAAAAAGGTGACTGCAATTGACGAGGAATTAGAACAACTCGTTAATAGACAAAGAGCTAAAATAAAAGTTGTTGGTTGTGGCGGCGGCGGAAATAATACTATTAATAGAATGTCTGAAGTAGGTATTATTGGTACTGAAACAATTGCAATAAATACAGATGCTCAAGATCTTCTTTATACAAATGCTAATGTAAAAATTTTAATTGGTAGAGAATTAACTGGCGGCCTAGGTGCAGGTTCAATTCCTAAAGTTGGTGAAGATTCAGCAAAAGAATCTGAAAAAGAAATCAAAGATGCAATTCAAAGTGCAGATATGGTTTTCATTACTTGCGGTTTAGGCGGCGGTACAGGAACTGGTTCTGCTCCCATAGTTGCTGAAGTTGCTAAAAAATTAGGAATATTAACAATTGCTATTGTAACTTTACCATTTGCTATGGAAGGTCAAAGAAGATATGCAAATGCAATTGCAGGTTTAGAAAGATTAGAAGCTTCTGTTGACACATTAATAGTAATTCCAAATGATAAATTAATGGAACTTTGCCCAGGAATTCCTTTACATACAGCATTCAAAGTTGCAGATGAAATTTTAACAAATTCAGTTAAAGGTATTGCTGAAATGGTTACAAAGCCAGGTTTAGTTAATTTAGATTTTGCAGATATTAAAACTGTAATGAGTAAAGGTGGAGTTGCAATGATCGGTGTTGGTGAATCTGATTCTGAAAATAGAGCAGTCGAGTCTGTAGAAAAAGCAATTCAAAATCCATTATTAGATGTAGACATTACAGGTGCTAACGGAGCATTAATTAACATTTTAGGTGGTCCAAATTTAACATTAGATGAAGCAAGAAAAATTGTAGAAACAGTAACTGAAAAACTTGATGAAGATGCAAGAACAATTTGGGGAGCACAAATTTCTGAAGATTTAGATAACACTGTCAGAACATTATTAATTGTTACAGGTGTAAATTCTCCACAAATTTTTGGATCTACAAAATTAAAAAAAGCTTCAGCAAATAAAAAGAAAGATATAGAACAACAATTAGGAATAGACTTTTTTTAAGGTGAAAAAATGTACGAAAATCCATATAGAGATCAATATACTTTTGATGAACCAAAATCAGAAAAAATAGAAGCTCAGTTAAAAATGGAAGGAGCAATAATACCTAATTGTAATGTAATGACTTATAATTTTGAAGGATGCACTATTTCTCATTCTCCTCAAAAATTAGCAATTTATTCTAAAGACCAAGAAGCAAGAAAAATAGCAGCGCAAAATTTAGGATTATTACCAAAAGATTCAGAAAATCTTGAAACTAAAGCAACCGATAAAAATGTAGGAGACTTAGGATTAATTCTACAATAACATTTAAATACCTTTTCTTTACTCTAATATAAAATGGAAGACGTAAAACCTTCTCTTACAAATCGTTTTAAATCATTTTTAGTTGAGTGTAAGAGGGTATGGCAGGTTACTAAAAAACCTAATAAAGAGGAACTAACAACAATAGTTAAAATAACTGGCATTGGTATCTTGATTATTGGAGCAATTGGCTTCGTAATTAATATATTGTGGTCGTTATTCCTATAGAAACAATGGAAAACAAAATATTCGCAGTAAGAACAACAGCAAATAGAGAAGAACAAGTAATGGACTTCATAGATGCTAGTATCAAAAAGAAAAATTTAGAAGTTTATAGTGTAATTAATGCTCATGGTATGAGAGGTTACATTTTCATAGAAGCTAAAACTCAAGATGATGCAGCACAAGCTGTTTTCGGAATTCCTTATTCTAGAGGTTTACTACCTAAAGAAGTTAAATATGAAGAAATTGAACCAATGTTAGAACAAATTAAAGCTCCTGTAAACATACAAGAAAAAGACATTGTTGAAATTATACAAGGTCCATTCAAAAAAGAAAAAGCTAAAGTTAAACGTATTGATGAAACTAAAGAAGAAGTTGTTGTTGAATTATTAGAAGCAGCAATTCCTATTCCAATTACTGTTAAAATTGATTGGGTAAAAGTAATTAGAAGAGAAAACGAAGAAGTTTCTTCACAAGAATAAAGAATAAATAATTCATTATATATAAATTACCATGAGTAATCAAAAAAGAGTCGTGATTTTCTTAGTAATAAGTATTTTATTACTTGCAGCTTTTGTCTTTGCTCTTGAACCATCTATAAATTCTTTAACTTTTAATGCAACAGAAATTGCTAATAGAACATTGGCAAATTTAACTGTTTATGCAAGCACTTCTGATCCAGAATCAGATCCAGTTAAATTAATTTATAACTGGATCAGAAATGGAACTTCTTTTTCATTAGCAAATCTTCCTTTTGAAGGTGGTTCAAATGCTAGTTGGACAAGAGATTATGGAAATGCAAGTAGAAATGGAACT
>DATDZB010000002.1:0-22179 GCA_035288845.1 Candidatus Nanoarchaeia archaeon
CACCTTCGCTTAGGCACTGCACAATCACAAAGATTATGCAACACATAGCTCACAGCGTTTACTGCCAGGACTACTCGGGTATCTAATCCGTTTTGCTCCCCTGGCCTTCGTCCCTCACCGTCAGACCTGTTCTAGGTAGACGCCTTCGCCACTGGTGGTCCTCCGAGGATTACAACATTTTACCGCTCCCCCCAGAATACCTCTACCTCCTCCCAGTCTCAAGTCATGATAGTATCCCATGCACGTTGTTAGGTTAAGCCTAACAATTTCACATGAGACTTTTCAAACCGGCTACGGACGCTTTAGACCCAATAAAAATGATTGCCACTTGTGGCGCAGGTGTTACCGCGGCGGCTGGCACCCGTCTTACCCACCACTTATTCTCCAAGCTTTTTAGACTTAGCAAAAGCTTTATCCGAAGACAAAGCACTTGGGATCGCCTTATCACGCTTTCGCGCATTGTAAAGGTTTCGCGCCTGCTGCACCCCTTAGGGCTAGGGCCAGTATCTCAGTGCCCTTCTCGGGGCTAGGACTCTCATCCCCCCTACTGATCCTAAGCTTGGTGAGCCGTTACCTCACCAACAACCTAATCAGCCGCCGACTCATCCTTAGGCTTTACATTTCAGAGAAAAAACATTCCAGTATTAATCTCCTATCAAGTATTACTCTCAATTTCTCGAGGTTATCCAAGACCTAAGGTCAGATTATCGACGTGTTACTGAGCCTTATGCCGGTGGTATTGCTACCCCCTAACTTGCATGGCTTAATCCGATCCCAATAGCAGCAACCTCCCGCAGGATCAACGGGAATTCTTAATCGCATTGACCTAAAAGAGTTCACTACATATTTTGGTATTACTTTTTCATACTTAAACTGCTTTAAGTATACATAAACTCACATCAGAAAAGACTCTGTAGTCTTAACCTCACGCATGAATATAAAAATCGAATCCGATGTAATATTTAAATCTTGTTGTTTAAAAATAAAAAATTAAGCAAAAATATCAAAATTACGAGCTAATAAGAAGAATAAAATAAATAATACAAAATATAGAATTTCTTGAAATTTATAAAAATTATTTTAAAATTTACTTATTCTCTCTTCTTTTACGTTTTTCTTTTCTCATCTTCTTACGTTGCCACTTCCAACGCATTTGTCCTTTCTTCTTCCAACGTCTTGAACTTCTCTTCATAAATTTTCATCCTACGATTCTATATAAAAAGCTTTTGATTGAAAATATTGGTTATGTTTAAAAAACTTTTTACTAATATTAAAATATGGTAGATAGATTATCAAAGTTAGCAGAGAGTCTTAGAAGTAGAACAAGAACATTCTATAGCCCAGTAAAACAAATTTGTCTTATGCATCAAGATGAAGTAAAAAGCTTAGAAGTAAAAGCAGTTCTAGAAGGAGTTTCTGAATTAGTTAGGTTAGCTAAAGTAAATGGAGTAGATTTCACAAGATTGCCAATTAATTCTAAAGGTATTGAAGAATATATTAAACATGCAAAATCAACAAGTAGAAATGATTCTCAACTTAATGCAGACACAATTGGTTTAGATATGATAGAAGATCCATCAAGAAATCCAACTAAGGGCGGAAAAGATCATTACAAAATTTTAATTGTAAATGGGGATATCTATTCTGGAAATGCAAATTTTTTAATTGGTTCAGCAAGAGAAGGAATAGGAGCTACAGTTTCAACATATAGACTTCAAGGATTAAGTGAAAGAGCAAAATATGAATGTCTAAAAACTATAGCAATACATGAATTTGGTCATGTGTTTGGATTAATTCCAGAATCAAGAACAGATGATGTAGAAGAAATTTTTGGAAAACATTGTACCAATGTGTGTGTAATGAGACAAGGATTGGATGTTCCCCATGATTGGATAAAAATTACAAGTGATAGATTAGTTAATGGTACTTTATGTAATACTTGTGAAACAGATTTACAAAATTATTTTAGACAGTAATAGTTATATGAATTTACAAATAAACTTATTAAAAAGAAACAATTCTATTTTGTATGAATAAAGAAGAAATAATAAAAAATTGTAAAACTCTTTTAGAAGCTTACAAATATGGAAAATTAGGTCAGACAAGAATGCCTGAAGATTCAAATCCAGGATTTTCTAATAATGAAAAAGAATTAAGATTAGTTTATTTTACATTACCAATGAGCTTAAATTATCAAAGAGATAGTTACAAACTTTGGGAAGCAGTTCTAAAAACTTATAATGATGAAAAAAGTAAAAGTGTTTTTAATATTGAAAATTCAGCAAAAATAAACTCAAATAACTTAAGAGAAATTCTAACAAAATATAAAATTGCTTTGCAACCAAATAAACATATTAACACTTGGCAAACAATTTCTAAAACTGTTTTTGATAGATACGGAACAATTACAAAAATGTTAGAAGCTGTAGACAATGATTATTTAAAATTGAAAAAAATAATTCAAGAAGACAACAAAAAAGGTTTTCCTTATTTATCTGGTCCTAAAATATTTAATTATTGGTGTTTTATTTTAAAAGAATATTGTAAAGTTGATTTAAAAAATTCTCAATTTATAGAAATTGCACCAGACACACATGTCACAAAATGTTCGGTTTTATTAAATGTAATTTCAGAAACAGAATCATTAACAATGACAAAAGAAAAAATATCTGAAAGATGGAGAGAAATACTTATTGATTCAGGAATAAATCCAATTGATATGCACCCACCATTATGGTTTTGGAGCAGGAATGATTTTAAATTTAAGTTATAATTTTTTAGGTTTATAACCTCTATCTATAAGATAATGGGTATCTCTTACTTCAAATCCTAATGATTTTAGTAATCCAATTGAAGCTTCATTAGTCTTATCAGCATGTGCAAAAATAAGTGGAATTTCTATTCCTTCAAATCTTTCAACAATTGTTTCAACTAATCTTGATGCCACTCCTTGTCTCCTATATTCTTGAGCAACTGCAACTTTTTGGATATGACCTCTAAATGCACCATCATGAGTTGCAAAAGCAGAGCCAACAATTTTACCATTATCTTCAGCAACATAACAATATCCACTATTTCTAGCTAACATTTTTACAAATTTATCACTTGAGAAATAAGGATCTATAAGTTTCGTATCTCTTAGTAAAGCAGCAATTCCTTCAAAATCATCTTCTCTTGTTTCTCTGAGGTTAATTGTCATTTTCAGAATTTTCCTTGTCATTATTATCTAAATCTTTTTCTTCTTCAATTGTATCTTCATCTTTTAAACCAAAATTTTCTTCATCTAAATTTTCAGTTTCAGCAACATCAACAGATTCTACTATTTCTTGTGCAGTAACAGTTTCTTCACTAGGTATAAACTCTTCTTTCTTTACTTCAATGTCTTCTTCATTTGCAATTCTTGCAACAGTTGAAAGTGTATCTCCATCTTCTAAATTAATTACTCTAACACCTTGAGTATTTCTTCCAATAACAGAAATACCTTTAATTGGTGTTCTAATTATAACTCCTTTTTTACTAATTAACATTATTTCATCATTTTCATTTACAATTTTTACACCAACAACTTTACTATTTTTTTCTGTAATTTTAATATTTGTAACTCCGCTTCCACCCCTATTAATTAATCTATAATCATTAACCTCACTTCTTTTTCCATAACCTTTCTCAGTAACAGTTAGCAAATATGGTGCATCTACAATTTCCATTCCAATAACTTCAGATGTTCTAACTTTTATCCCACTTACACCAATACTATTTCTACCAACAACACTAACATCACTTTCTTTAAATCTAACAGCTCTTCCATCTTTAGTAGCCAACATTAGTTGTCTAGTGCCATCAGTAAGTTTAACACCAATTAATTTATCAGTATCTCTTAAATTAATTGCAATAATTCCACCTTGTCTTGGTTTAGAATATTCAACTAAAGAAGTTTTTTTAACAACTCCCTTTTTAGTTGCCATAATTAAATAATTATCATCTTTAAATTCCTTAACAGCAATCATTGAACTTATTTTTTCATCTTGATCTAATTTTATTAAATTAACAATAGCACTTCCTTTTGCATATCTTCCAGCTTCAGGCAATTGATAAGCTTTCAACCAATGTACTATTCCTTTATCTGTGAAAAACAAAATATAACTATGTGCATTTGTTACAAAAATATTTTCTACAAAATCATTATCATCTTTAGTTTCTGCACCAATTACTCCTCTTCCACCACGTCTTTGTATCTTATAAACTTCTAATGGTTGTCTTTTTATGTAACCAGCATGGGTCATAGTAACAACAACTTCTGTATCTTCAATTAAATCCTCAGTTTCGAGTCCAAGATCTTCAGCTCCAAGTATTTCTGTTCTTCTTTCATCGCCATAATCTTTTTTCAAACCAATTAATTCATCTTTAATTATTGAAAATATTCTTTTTTCTGAAGCTAAAATATCTTTCATTTCTTGTATGAATTTCAATAATTCATTATATTCATCAAGTAATTTTTGTCTTTCTAAAGCAGCAAGTCTAGCTAATTTCATGTCTAAAATTGCATTTGCTTGTATTTCTGTTAAAGAATAATTTACAATTAATCCTTCTCTAGCAACATTAACATTTTCACTTTTTTTAATTAAAGAAATAACATCATCAATATTATCTAAAGCAATTAAAAGCCCTTTAATTACATGTTCTCTTTCTTCTGCTTTTCTTAAATCATATTTTACTCTTCTAATTACAACTTCTTTTCTATGTTTAATATATTCATCTAAACAATCTCTCAAAGATAATTGTCTAGGTTCACCTGCAACTAATCCAATAATATTTACACCAAATGTAGTTTGTAAACTTGAATGTTTATATAATTGATTTAATACAACATCAGAATTTCCAGATTTTTTTATTTCTATAACTATTCTCATTCCTTTTCTATCACTTTCATCTCTAATATCTGAAATTCCATCTATAACTTTATCTTTAACAAGTTCTGCAATTTGTTCTAATAAAAGTGATTTATTAACTTGATAAGGAATTTCTGTAACAATAATTTTTCCTTCTTCAAAACTAGTTTTTGATCTAACTAAAATTTTTCCTTTTCCTGTTTTGTAACCTAATTTAATTCCACTTGTTCCAATAATTTGAGCACCAGTTGGAAAGTCTGGACCTTTTACAATATTTATTAATTCTTCAAATGTTAATTCAGGATTATCAATAAGTGCAATTGCTGCATCACAAATTTCATGTATGTTATGTGGTGGAATATTTGTTGCCATACCAACAGCAATACCTGAAGAACCATTTACTAATAAATTTGGTAATTTTCCTGGTAAAACTAAAGGCTCATCTGTTGCACCATCAAAATTAGGAGTAAAATTTACAGTTTCCTTATCAATATCAACTAATAATTCTTTAGCTATTTTTTGTAATCTACATTCCGTATATCTATAAGCAGCTGGAGGATCTCCGTCGATTGAACCAAAATTTCCTTGACCATCAACTAAAGTATATCTTAAAGACCAAGGTTGAGCTAATCTAACTAGTGCATCGTAAACAGATGTATCACCATGTGGATGAAAGTATTTTAAAACAGAACCAACTACACCTGCACATTTTGTATATTTTTTATCGTGATGTAATCCTTCTTTATGCATGGCATATAAAATTCTTCTATGTACAGGTTTTAATCCATCTCTAACATCTGGAAGTGCTCTACCAACTATAACAGACATAGAATAATCTAAGTATGAATCTTTCAATTCTTGTTCAATTAATGTTGGAATTATTTTTCCTTGTTCATCTGCCATTTTAATTCATCCTCAAATCAAAAATAGGAATTCCCATTTCCGCATGTAATTTATCAAATTTATTCTTAATTCTTTTTTCTAGACCTTGATCTTTATCAACAGTTTTTGGAGTCATATAACTAATAGGAACAACATTATTTCCTTCCATTTTATGTAATTTCAAAACATTTGGCGTTACAAGAAAATGCCTATAAGTCTTGCTACCAGCATAATTTCTAGTTATAGTTTCTATGTCTCCATCAGATAAATTAAAAGCATAATGTATACCGTGTCTTCTTACAGTTTCTTCTGTATGTGTATGGAATTCCACAAAACCATATGTATGATTTTGTTCAAAAAATTTATTTGCTAGAGATAACATTCTAGGATCTGCAGAGGTTAAAGCATCTGATGTACCTCCGCCTAAAATTCTTGAAGCTACAACAACATCTACTCCATCCAAGGGTAAATAAATCAAAGCACCATTAACTTCTTTAGGTGCAGCTGTCAAATTAGTCAACCTTTTCTTAAAGTTTATTGGTAAATATAGTTCTTTCATTTTTTACACGTCCAAATTCTTTACACTTTTAGCATGAGCCATTATAAATTCTTTCCTAGGTTCAACTTCTTCACCCATTAAAACAGAAAACATATTATCAGCTTCAATAGCATCTTGTATTGTAACTTGTTTCAAATGTCTTGTTTCAGGATTAATTGTTGTTTCCCATAATTGGTCAGCATTCATTTCTCCTAAACCTTTATATCTCTGAATATTTACACCTTCACTTCCAATTTCAGATAATATTTTTTCTTTTTCTTTATCATTCATTGCATACATTATTTTTTTCCCTTTTTTTATTTGATATAAAGGAGGCAATGCAATGTACAAATAACCTTTTTCAATAATTGGTTTCAAATGTCTATAAAATAAAGTTAAATTTAAAGTAGTAATATGACTTCCATCAACATCAGAATCTGCCATTAAAATTATCCTGTGGTATCTCATTTTAGTAACATCAAATTCATCTCCAACACCACAACCCATTGCTGCAATTAACAAAGCTAATTTTTCACTTTTCAAAACTTTATCAATTCTAGCTTTCTCAACATTTAAAATTTTTCCAAATACAGGAAGTACTGCTTGATTTTCTCTCATTCTAGCTTGTTTAACTGTTCCACCAGCAGAATCACCTTCAACAATAAATATTTCTGATTTAGCAGGATCTTTTTCTTGACAGTCAGCTAATTTACCAGGCAATCCAGCACCGCCAAGTAATCCCTTTCTTCTTGTTAATTCTCTTGCTTTTCTTGCAGCATCTCTTGCTCTAAAAGCATTAATACATTTATCAATTACAATTCTTGCAACTGAAGGATTTTCTTCAAAATAATTTGTTAAAGAATCAAAAGTTAATCTATCAACTGCACCTTTTACTTCTGAATTTCCTAATTTAGTTTTTGTTTGTCCTTCAAATTGTGGATTAGGAATTTTTAAAGAAATAATTCCAGCTAAACCTTCTTTTACATCATCACCAGTTAAACTTACATCAACAATTTTCTTTTTCTTAAGATAAGAATTAATAACTCTAGTTAATGCAGTTGAAAAACCAGTTAAATGTGTTCCACCTTCACTAGTATTAATATTATTTACAAAACTAAATACACTTTCAGTATATCCATCATTCCATTGTAAAGAAACTTCAATTATTGTATCTTGATCTTGAACTTTAAAATAAATTGGATCTTTATTTAATACTTGTCTGCCTTTATTTAAAAATCTAGCAAATTCAATTATTCCGCCTTCAAAGAAAAACTTTTCTTCTTGAGCTGGTTCAGTTCTTTCATCTGTAATAATAATTTCTAATTTAGGATTTAAAAAAGCCATTTCTCTTAATCTTGATTTAACAATATCAAAATCAAATTGAGTTGTAGAAAATATTTTTTCATCAGGATAAAATGTAACTTTAGTTCCAGTAGAATCTGTTTCTCCTACAATCTCCAATTCTGTTTTAGGATCACCATAAGAATATTCTTGAACAAATATTTTTCCTTTTTGTTTAATTTCAATAATTAATAATTTACTTAATGCATTTACAACAGAAACTCCAACTCCATGTAAACCACCAGAAACTTTGTAAGTGTTTTTATCAAACTTACCGCCAGCATGTAAAACTGTTAAAGCTATTTCAACACCTGTCTTACCTTCACTAGGATGCATATCAGTAGGAATACCTCTTCCATTATCTTCAACTGAAACAGAACCATCTTTTCTAATGATAACTATAATCTTATTACAATGACCAGCTAAATGTTCATCTACACTATTATCAACAACTTCCCATATTAAATGATGTAATCCTCTTGTATCTGTACTTCCTATGTACATTCCAGGTCTTTCTCTACAAGCCTCTAAACCTTTTAATACCCTCATACTAGAAGCATTGTATTCTTTTAACTGTTCACTCATTTTCCTCTCCAATTTTATATTTCATAAATTTAGGGACAAATGGTCTAACAATTTCAACTAGTTTAGCAGTATCTTCTTTTTTAAATCTCAAATAATAATACTTATTATCTCTAAAACCAATCGTTGGACTTAAATTCCATTTATTTTCAAAATATTTTTTCATTAGTTTATGTTCTTCTAAATTAAATGAATTTGTACAAAAAATTATGTATTTTTGTTTCTGACAATAACTCCCATCATCACAAAGCCAAATTGCTAGACTTCTAGGATTTATTTGATTTAATAATTCTTTAGTTACAATTTTATTGCCATTAAGACTATAAAACAATTTTCTATAATAATTAAACATATAATGCGTATCAATATTAAATTCAAAAGTATTTATTAATCTGCCATTTATAAATTTTTGATTTAACTTTATTGTGGAATTATCAAATTCTCTTAAGATATTAAACTTCCATTCCACATATTTTTTCTGTTTTTGAGAATGACTAACTCTAAACATACAATTTCTATTTCTTTGTCTTATATTTGCATCTCCAATAGTACTTCCAATGATTAAATCATGCTGTAAGTCTGTAAGTAAAATTTTAGGATTAATTTCTATATTTCTTCTCCATTCTTTAACTAGTTTATAAATTTCTCTTACTTGTAATTTATAAATATTATATTTTTGAGCAAATAAAAGTAATTCCCTGTTATTTCTTATACGAGCTAAAGGTGTAGATTTACTTTTATGTAACTTAGGAAAAAAACTTAAAATACGAGATTCATCTACAATACGGTTTACTGCACCTAAATTTACTCCAAATTTCTTTGACAGTTCTAAGTGTCCTTTATTTCCAATAATATTCCAGGAAAAATCGGAGTTATCTCTAAGAAATTGTATCTCATTAAATTGATTATTTTGTTCCATTTTTTTATTAGCTTTCAAACTAAAATCAGGGAAAATTGTAGTGCCTAAATTTAGTATAAATTCCTTAAGATTAGAAGAGAAATTTACTTTATAAATGTTCGCTTTTTAATAGTCCTATAAACACAAAATTCAATGTCTATAAGGCCTATAAACAGGTTTTAGAAACCTCAAAAACAAGCAGTATAAAGCTCCTAAACGTGATTAAAAAAAAGAATAATTTTAAGGTTTTAAATTTAAGGTATGATTTACAATTAATAATAAAAAAGAATTAATAATATCTATTGCTGCTATTTGAATTATAATTCTCTGAGAACTACCAGAAATGTTATAAGTAATATCTAAGAAAAAACTACTTTTTGAAACTAAATGAACAGTTTCTAATTCTAAGCCTTTCATTCCAACGTAAAAATCTTCTAACAATTCTTCTAATTTTAATTCATCCTCTTTCTTAACATAAATACAAACATGTGTTTCTGCAGAAGCACGAATTCTGTGTTTAATCATAAAATCTAAGTTTTCTTGCTTTATAGGCTTCCACTTAGTTGAATTACCTAAATCAAGAGTAATTCCTTGACTTGGAAAAAAATGCCATATATCATGCAAAATACGCATAAAGTTATTTATATCCACTATTTTAATTTGTTAACAAGCTATATAAATATTATTACAGATATAGGATTATGAAAATAATAATATTAGACACAAATTTTTTAATATATTGTGCAAATTTTAAAGTAGATTTATTTTCAGAAATTGAAAGAATCTGTCATTTCCCTTATAAACTAAAAGTTCTTGATGCAACAATTAAAGAATTAGAAATAGTAAAACCAAAAGGACTTAGTTTAATTAAAAAATTTATAGAAAAATTAGAAGTTATTAAAGCTGAAGATCATTATGTAGATGATGAATTAACAAATTTATCAGAAAAAGGCTATATTATAGCTACTCAAGATAAAGAATTGAAAGATAGACTAAAAGGCCCAGTCATTGTTATAAGACAGAAAAAATACCTAGAACTAAGAAAACTCTAAAAGACCAAACCAAAACATTTAAAAATGCAAATTTATCATCATTTAAAAATGTTCTACGAAATAACAGCTAAAAGTCATGTAAGAGTGCCTCCAGCACTTATGAAAGAGAATATTAAAAAAGCTCTTTTACAAAGATTAAATGAACAGTTTGAAGGTTATATTAATAATGAAATAGGTTTTGTAATTCACGTTACAGATATAGTAAAAGTAGGAGAAGGAAAAATAATTGCAGGTGATGGTGCTCCTTATTTTGAAACAGATTTTAAATTTTTAACATTTATTCCTGAATTACAAGAAGTAGCAATAGGAAAAATTACAGATATAACAAATTTTGGTGCTTTTATAAATCTAGGCCCAGTAGATGGTATGATTCACGTATCACAAACAATGGATGATTTCATAAGTTTCAGTAAAACTAAAGTATTATCAGGTAAACAATCTAAAAAATCATTAAAAGTTGGAGATAAATGTAGAGCAAGAATAATTGCTGTAAGTTTTAAAGATCTAGCAAATCCAAAAATTGGTTTAACTATGAGACAACCTCATTTAGGAAATGTTTTATGGGAAGAAAAGAAAGCTGCTAAGAAAAAATCAGATAAAGAAGAATAAAAATGGTAAAGAAAAAAGCATGTAAAAATTGTAAGATCTTTGTAAAAGGAGCAGATTGTCCTCTATGTAAATCAAAAGATTTAACAAGTTCATGGAAAGGACGTGTTATAATTATGGATCCAATAAAATCAGAAATAGCAAAAAAGATGGGAATAAAAACAAAAGGAGAATATGCTATTAAAACTAAATAAAAATGGAAACTAAAAATCTAAAAGAACAATCAAGTATATTATTGTCTAGAAAAAGAATTGAATTTATTGTTCCGCATACAAATGCAACTACTCCTAAAAAAGAAGACATTAAACAACAAATAGCAAAAAAACATAATGTTAAACCTGAATTAGTTTCTATAGCTCATATTTATACTAATTTTGGAAATTCAGAATCAAAAGTATTTGCTACAATCTACGAAGATGAAAAATTATTAAAATTACTTGAAACTAGAAAAGGTAAAAAAGTAGCACCTGCTAAAGCAGCTGGAGCATAAAATGGGTAAAAAGAAAAAAGCAAAAAATAAAGCACCAAGTGAAAAGTGGACTAAATACAAATTAGAAGGTAAGAAATTAATAAAAGGAGTTTCTTGTCCTAAATGTGGTCCAGGTAAATTCTTAGCTGTTCATAAAGACAGAAAAACTTGTGGTTCTTGTCATTATACAGAATTCATAAAGAAGTAAAATTATTTTAAATGTTTAGTACAATTTATTAAACTAGAAATAACTTTATTATTTTTAATTTCTAAAATATTAACACAAGTATTATCTTGACGATAAACTTTAGACTCTTTTAAAAGATAAGAAAGAAGATTACTATTAATATAATAATGAGCAACAAAAAGAACAGTTTTATTTTTATATTTTTTATAAACTAAATCAAATAGTTTTACGATTCTATTTTTAAATTGTTCATGAGTTTCTGCATTATTTGGCAGGTTATTCCAATCAACACAATCACAGGATTTTCCAGTAAAGTCTCCAATATTTTTTTCTCTTAAATCTTCAACATAAAAAACTGGAATATTCAAATGATTTTCTATTATAGCATTACAAGTTTGTTTAGCTCTTCCAAGATCACTGCAATAAATAACATCAATTTTCTCATCTTTCAATCTTAAGGCAAGTTTATTTACTTGTTCAGCACCTAATTGAGAAAGCTCTCCATCTAAATGACCTTCATTAATTCTATTAAAATTGCCTATGGTTTCACCATGTCTAATTAAAATAAGTTTCAATATAACCTCCAGAATATAAATTAAAATTATTCTTATTTTACACCTCGATTATTAATTTATAAGAAATAATACCCCTCTTCTATTACTTAATCATCTTTTGTTATTAAAATTCTTTACTTAAAAATATTAAGAATATAACCTTTTATGATCAAAACCCAGGAAGTCGACTCCTAAGAATCTTCTTCCCGGGAAAAAGAGGTGATAATAATAAAGTAGCCCTCCTCCTATATAAAGCTTTCGGTATGTACTTACTTTAGAATAGTAACAAAACCTAAAAACACCAAATTCTAGCTCTAGAAAGCTTATAAAACCAATATAAAAATATTCACTATAAAGCCATCAACAATAAAATTTATAAAGAATTATTCCAGGACATCTATGTAAAAGAATGGTGTTAATTAATAAGCTTACAATTAAAGGATTTAAGTCATTTGCAAATAAAACTGAATTAGTTTTTGGTAAAGGCTTTAACTGTATTATTGGTCCAAATGGAGCTGGTAAAACAAATGTTTCTGATTCTATTTGTTTTGTTCTTGGTAAATCTTCTGCACATGAGATGAGAGCTGAAAAATCAGCTAATTTAATATTTAATGGTGGGAAAAAAGGAAGTCCAGCAAAAGAAGCAGAAGTTACAATTGAATTTGATAATGCTTCAAGAAAATTTCCAATAGATAAAGATATAGTAGAAATAACAAGAATTGTAAAATTAAATGGAACAAGTGTTTACAAAATAAATGATGAAATAAGAACAAGACAGCAAGTTCTAGATGTTTTAAGAATTACAAAAATAGATCCTGATGGACATAACATTGTCTTACAAGGAGATATAGTTTCTATGGCAGAAATGAAACCTGTAGAAAGAAGAGGAATAATAGAACAAATAGCAGGCATTTCTATGTATGAAGAAAAGAAACAAAAATGTTTAAATGAATTACAAAAAGTTGATTCAAGATTAAATGAAGCAGAAATAATTTTAACAGAAAGAGAAGCCAACTTAAGAGAATTAAAAAAAGAAAGAGATCAAGCAGTAAAATATAAAGAATTAGAAGAAACTTTAAGAGATAAAAAAGGAACATTAATACATTTACAAATTAAAGTAAAACAAGAAAGTCTGGAAGAAATTGAAAAGAGAAAAAAAGAAGTAGAAGAAAAAATAACAAAGATATCTGAAGAAATTAATTCTATAAAACAAGAAATACAAAAAAATAAAGATGAAATTTCTCAAATTAATACTGAAGTAGAAGTAAAAGGTGAAAAAAACCAGGTAATTTTAAGAAAAGAAGTAGAAGAATTAAAAACAATAATAGTAAAAGCAAATTCTAGACTTGAAGTATTGCAAAATGAATTAGTAAAAATAAAAGAAAGACAGCAAACATTAAAAAATAGCTCTAAAGAAATTGAAGATAAAATAAAAGAATTAGAAAAATCAAAACAAGAAAAACAGAAAAGTATAGAATTAAATCAAAAAGAAGAATCAGAAGTATTAAAAGAACTTGAACAGTTTAAAGAAAAACATGGAATTGACACAAACTTAAACCAGTCTCTAGAAAATATTGATAAAGAAATAGATGAAACACTTTTAAAAATAAATAAAGTTACAGAAGAAAAACAAAATTTACTAAGAAATAAAGATCAAATAACTTACAAAATTAATTCTATTCAAGAAAGATTAAATGCATTAAAAGGAAATGATAAAGAAATAGAAGATTTAAAAAATAAAAAGAAAAGACTAGAAGAATTAAACAAACAATTAGGAAAAGTAATAAATGAAGATTCTAGTTATAGTTTGCAGTTAAATACATTAAGAAATGACATTAATAAAAATACTGAAGAATTAGCAAAACAAAAATCAAGACAAATAAGTATTCAAGAAAGAACTCTTGGAGATTTAGCAATAAGAAAAATATTAGAATTGAAAAATGAAATTCCAGGAATTCATGGAACAATATCAAGTTTAGGAGCAGTAGATGCAAAATACTCTTTATCTTTAGAAGTTGCAGCAGGTCCAAGATCTTCTAGTATAGTAGTAGATTCTGATTTAATAGCTAAAAGATGCATAGAACATCTTAAAAATAATAAATTTGGTACAGCAACATTTCTTCCATTAAATAAAATAAAAACAAGAGAAATAGATAATTCATTAAGAGATTTATTAAAAAAACCAGGAATTCATGGTTTAGCTATTGATCTAGTAAAATACGATCAAGAATACAAAGATGTTTTCTTCTATACTTTTGGTTCAACAATTATTGTAGAAGACATAGAAACTGCTAGAAAAATTGGTATTGGAAGGGCTAGAATGGTTACTATTGAAGGAGATTTAATGGAAACTTCTGGAGCAATGATTGGCGGTTACAGAACAAAAAGACAAGGCTTTGGTTTCAAAGAAAAAGAAACAGATTCAAATGTAAGTAAATTAGAAGCAGATATAGAACACCAAAGAAGATTAATTAATAATATAGAAGAAAAGAAAATATCAAATGAAGAAATAATAAAAAAATTAAGAGATGAAAAAGTAAATCTAGAATCAGATGTAATTAAAATTGAAAAAACTTTAAATATACAAGATGTATCTTCTATTATAGAAGAAAAGAAAAAATTAGAGGAAGAAGAAAAAGAATTTGATAAAAAGTTAAAAGTTCTTGAAGCAGATAGAATTAATTTTTCTAAAGATTTGGATGATGTTAAATATAAAAGAAATAAATTAAAAGAAAAAATTGCAGATCCTAATCTAACAAAATTATTAGAAAAGATAGAAGAAAAAAGATTAAAGGTCAAAGAAAGATTATTAGAAATAAAAGGTTCAATAAATAATATTTCTACACAAATAGAATCAATGCTTCTTCCAGAAAGAGAAAAAATTGATAAGATAATTAAACAACAAGATAAAGAATATGAAGATTTCTCTAAAGAAGTTGATAGTATTAAAGAAATATTAAAAGCAAGAAATAAAGAATTAAATGAAAAAGAAGATGAAGAAAAGAAGATTTATACTAAATTTAAAGATTTAATAAATAAAAGAAACAAATTAAGTGAAAAAATACAGTCTCTAGAAATAGATACAGCAAAGGAAGATGAAAAACTAAAAGGAAATGAACAAAAAGTAAATAATATTAATATTGATAGAGCAAAAATTGTTGCAGAATTAGAAGGATTAAATAAAGAATTTGAACCATATCAAGAAGCAACAATGAAAAGAGGAATTTCTATTGATGATTTAAAATTACAAATTAAGGAAGATGAAAAAGAAATAAGTAAAATAGGAAATGTAAACTTAAGAGCTCTAGAAGTCTATGAGCAAATTCAACAAGAATATGAAAAAGTAATACAAAAAGTAACACAATTAAAAGTTGAAAAAGATGATGTTCTAAATATGATGCAAGAAATTGAATCGAAGAAAAAATCAATATTTATGAAGACTTATAAAACAATAGCAAAGAAATTCCAAGAAATATTTGGAGAATTAACAACAAAGGGAGAGGTTCAAATTATTCTAGAAAATGAAGAAAATCCATTTGAAGGCGGTATAGATATTCAAGTAAAAGTTCAAGGTTCTAAATATTTAGATATTAAAAGTTTATCAGGTGGAGAAAAAACAATGGCTGCATTAGCATTTTTATTTGCAATACAAGAACATGATCCATCTCCATTCTATTTACTAGATGAAGTAGATGCAGCATTAGATAAAAGAAATTCTGAATTGTTATCAAAATTAATTGCTAAATATACAGACAAAGCACAATATGTTGTAATAAGTCATAATGATAACATAATAACAGAAGCAGATTCTATTTATGGGGTCTCAATGCAAAATAATATTAGCAAAGTAGTTTCTTTAAAAGTTTAACCTCTTGCTAACATCTCTAAAGAAATTTTTTTCAAAGAGTCTATATCTCTTTTTTCTCTTTCTGGATTTAAAGCTCTTAAAAAAATATCAGCATAATCTTCTGAATAAATTTCTACTAGTCTAGGTCTTAATTTATTTACATGTCTTTCATTACACCTTTCTACATCTTCCTCAAAATCCTCCATAAACATTACACTAGAAGCAATTCTTCCAGTAGTAATTTCATACATAGTTAAAGCTGCAGAATATGTATCTGTTTTATAATCCAAATCTTCCATTCTTTGCTGTTCAGGAGAACGATACCATTTAGTTCCTGTAGGAGCACCAGAAGCAGAACGAAAAAAAGAACTAATATCTGAATAATCCTTACACCAATCAAAATCAAATAATTTAGGATCTTGATTAAGATTATATAAAACATTCTTAGGTTTTACATCTCTATTTACAATACCTTTTGCTTTCATAGAATCTAAAGAATTACATACTCCAACAACATATTTAAAAAAAGGTTTTCCTTGAATTGGTACAGAACCATTTGGACTTGAAAAAAGTTCTTCCATAGCTAAAATACTAATGCCTTTTTCTCCAGGAGCATCAAGAAATTGATGATCATAAACTTCTGCAATATTAGGACAGCCACTTAATTTTTTCATAACTTCAAATTCTCTTCTAAGTCTTTTTCTTGCTTCTTTATCATGGTAAAGGCCACCAAAAAGAGCATGATTATCTGGTAAATCAAGAACTTTTTTCTGTACCCAAGATTCCCCAGTAACCTCATCAGTTAATCTAGAAATTATAACTATGCCTCTATTTAGAATAGATTCTACTTTAATTCCTGGAGTTTTTTCAGGTTCTAAAATTACTCTCTTAACCATAAAAATAATAATAGAAAAAGACTTTTAAAGTTAACTTTCAAACGCCTTTCTTTATGTCTTCAGCTTCATCAGTTTTTTCAGTAGTAACTTTTTTCTTAACTACTTTCTTTTTCTTAGCAACAGTTTTTTGTTCTGAATCTTTAACTTCTTCTCTTTCAATTTTTACAGTAGTTTCTTCAGAATCTTCTGTATAAAAATTAGCAATTGATTTTCTAAATATAATTATTAAAATTATAATTATTAATAAAGCAAGTCCACCAACAAAATAATACCAGTTTCTTTTAACAAAGTCAAGTGAAGGACCTAGTGGTCTAACACCTGTATCAGTTCCATTAACAGTATTATTTCCTGTGTTTGCTCTTTCTTTAACATCTGTAATTTCAATATTAAAATCTTGACTATTAACTAAAGGTCCATTTTTCAAATTTACAGAAACTTTAGCATCGTATTTACCAACTTCAATTTGTGGACTAGGTGCAATATATAAGTAAATAATTTCAGTTTTACCAGCTTCTATACTAACAGCACTTGGATTTAATCTTGAAAATTTAGCTGCGCTTCCACTTAATGCTAAATTAAAATCAGCTTTTCTTAATCCCCTATTAGTTATTTCTACAGGTACTGGAACACTTGAATCATAATAAACAATAAGATCTTCTTCAGGTGTAGAAATACTAGACCTATAACAACTATTAGGATCTTTAACTTCTAATTTAATTGTATCAGTATCATAGATGCTATCTGAAGTTCTATCAGTAGTACTTGTTTTCAAAGTAACTTTGTAATCTGTTTCAATTACATCTGAACTTGGTGAAGCAACTAAAGTAAAACTTTTTTGTGATTTAGCATTAACAGTATATAATCTTTCAGGTTTGAAACTTAACCATTCAGGACCTTCAACTACATCAATTCTAAATACATCATTTACTTCACCTTCATTATTTAAAACAACTTCATATTCATTACTAGAACCTTTACAAACATCTGCTTTTTCATCTTTAATATCTATACTAATACCTCTGCATCTTCTAACATTAACTGAAAATTCAGCTTCAGCTTTTAAATCTCCTTGTTCAGGAACAGCACTAATTTTAATATCATATTCTCCAACTGTGCCATATGCTGGAGCCATAAATAAACTAATTGTTTTTACTTCTCCTTCATTTAAAGTAATTTGAGATCTTTCCATTTTAGCCCATTGAGGGCCATCAACTTGGAGATCAAAAGTGTTTGAAGTAGTTCCTTTATTAGATAATCTTAAAGGAACAGAAATAAATGTTTTTTCACACACATTATGAGTAACATTTCCTAAAACTTCTAAAGTATATTGATAACATGGATTAACATTTAAAAATAAAGATAAAGATTCTTTAACTCTTCCGCTGTCAGATTCAACAAGTAAACTAAAATCATATTCTCCTGCATCATTAGGAGCATTTACAAATAATAATAAATCTCTAGTTTCACCTTTGCTTAAAATAAATGAATTTTGACTTAAAGTTGTTCTTTCTTTTACAGATCCAGAAACACTGAACTTAAAATTTTCAGAATATTCTCCAGTATTAGTAACTCTAACAGTATATTTTACTGGTTTATTTGGACAAGTATTAATTCCATTTGAAGGTATAGGTAAAATATTTGCACCGTAACAATTATCAACAATAACATTATGACTAACAGTTTTAGTTTCACCAACACCGCTAACAACAATATCTAAATTATAATTACCAGCTCTAGCTGATTGTGAAGGAGTAACATAAGTAAACAAATTCTTTTCTTCTCCAGAATTTAAAATAAATCCTTGTGGAACAGCAGTTGCCCATTGAGCAGCAGATCCTCTTAATTCAACAGTATATTCTTTTACAGAAGAACCATCATTCTTTATTGTATGTGTAAAACTTCCAGTTTCTCTTGGACATAAACTTTCACTTATTGATTGAGTATTAACTTGTACAGCACTAACTGCTGAAATAGAAATTAAAAATATTATGATAAAACTTAATAAATATTTATACCTCATTATTTTCCCCACCTTAAAATTTTAAATTAATGAAAAAATAAAAAAAAGATTAAAAAGATCAGTAGTATGTCTGACCTTCTGATCCTTGACCTTCGTTTTTGCCAGTCAAATTCCTTACAATTACTACAATTATTAATACTACTAAAACTAATAGTAATACAATAAATATCCATGTAAAGACTGTCTTAACATTTCCATTTGAATTTCCAGCAACTTCTAGGCTTAAATTCTTTTCTGCAACAACATTGTTGTCAGATTTTACTCTAACTGTAAATGATTTTAAACCTGTTGCATCTTCTCTTGGAGCAACGAATACAAATGCATCAGCTGTGCTATCGGGTTGTACTATTAATGTACTAGGTTCAGTTCTTACGTTAGCCCAATCACTTGTACCAAGAACTTCAAATGTATAAGTTGAAGCTTGACTATTTAGATTAGCTATACTAAATTTGTAAACTGCGCCTTTTCCTGTTTCAACTTTTTGTGCTTGTGCATCAACATTAACAACAGTAGTTTGACTACCAGTTGTACTTGTTTGAGTTGAACCAATTACGTGAATAGGGAAAACTTTTTCTTCCACTGTTCTTCCGTTATCGTAATCAACTCTAATAACAACATTATAATCTCCAGTCTTTGCATCCATTGGGATGTCAAGTCTAAGATCATTTGTTGTTTCAGCTTCGTCAGCATCTTCTGCGTCAAAATCATCATCAAATGTAAGTAATTTGTCTACCCATTCACCTGTTTGAAGATTTAAACTTGGAATAGCAGCTGTAACTCTTATGTTACTTTCTCTATTATCACCTAAGTTTTCAATTCTAACAGAAGCAAATAAAGGTTGACCTGCTCTTACATTATTAAATGGATTAAAGATTACACCAAAAACATCAATAGCATGTCTTTGTTCTTGCATTCTTACTTTAAATCCTTCAACAACAACATCATCATCATCTTTAACTTGAATGTTTAATGTTAAGTCATCACTTGCTTGTATATCATCAGGCAATGTGAATCTTAATCTTGCTCTTGATTGAGCATTTGGTTCAATTTCTAAAGGACCATCTACATCCCCAATTAAACCATATTCATAACCATCAATTTCTGCTTCCACGTAAACATCATTACATGGGTTATCATTATTTGATGTTCTTACTCTACATTTACCATTTGGTAAACCACTAACTAAAACTTCTAAATCAACTGTTTCTCCTCTTTCTAAACGTATTAAGCTATTACCACCTAATACTTGATGACCACCAATGTAAACTACATCAATTTTAGCAAAAGGTGTTGCACTTGAGCTAAAAGAATATGCACTTACTGCATTAGTTCCAACAGCTGTAAAAACTGTCATAATTATTAACATTAAAGCGAATAATCCAATATGTTTAATTCCTCTCATTATATTTACCCCCATAATCACATTAAAGTGTTATCATTTGAAAGTTATTACTAGTTTATAAACTTTTTGGTAGTAACTACACACTAGCGACAACTAACTCTGAATATTTCTTAATTTTTGTATCACCATCTTTTGCAATCAAATCCCAAGTTATAAAGTATTTTCCATATACAGTATTAGATGGAATAGGAACTTGAACTGTAATCCATTTTACTTGACTTCTATCAACTTTTATATTATTAACAACAATTCTATAATTGAATTGTGGAACTTGAGCAATTAAATCTACTTGCTCATCACTGCCTTCATTTGTTATTTTAAGAGTATATGTAATAACTTGTCCTCTTCTATATGAATTTGAATTTATTGTAGGTTCTATTCTACTTAATTTAATATTATCTTCATCATCGTTAATATTTCTTTTAACAGGTGGAACATTTGGTGCAGGATTTGGATTCATTCCAGGTGGTTGCATACCTACAGAAGAAACAATAAGATTTTGTGTAGCTACACCAGTCAAACCATCAACATCTGTAACAGTTAATGTAACTGTATAAGTTCCAGGATTATTATATTTATGATCATTAGTTTGTAAATTTGAACTTGTCCCATCTCCAAAATTCCATGAATATAAAACTATTCCATTATTAGCAGCACCAGGCATTGCATCAGGATCATAACTTCTTATACCTTTTATAATAACAATTTGATCAACAGTAAAACTTGTCATTGAAGAATCAATAATTGCTACAGGTTGCATTCTATTAGGCATAGGCATTGGTAATGCACTAACAACAATAGTTTCTGTATCTACACCCTGTGCACCAGCAGCATCTGTAACAGTTAATGTAACCATAAAAGTACCTGTACTAGCATAAGTATGAATATTATTTGTTGAAGTTGAACTTGTTCCATCTCCAAAATTCCATGAATATGAAACTATTCCATTATTTGCAGCATTTGGAAGTGCATCAGGATCATAACTTCTAAAACCATCTAATTGAGAACTATCACCTAGTCTAATAGTTGTAGGTACATGCTCTATAACTGCAACTGGTGGTATGTTATTTGGTGCAGCTAAAACAGTAATAATTGCTGTGTCTTCGCCTCTTATACCTTGACAATTACTTATAACAGTTAATCTAGCTGTATAAGTTCCAGGATTAACATAAATATGATTAATTACCTCACCATTTCCAGTTTCTCCATCACCAAAATCCCAATTCCAAGAAGCAATTCCACCCAAAAGAGGATTACTATCATAACTCATTGAACCATCTAAAAATACATTTGAACCAGCATTAACTGTCTGATCTGGACCAGCATTTGCTACTGGAAACGCAATACAAGGTTCAGGTGGAGCAGGAGTAGTTGGACCAGTTTGTTGAGCTCTCAATCCACTATAATCTGTAGTTATTGTGTTTGTATTAGTTTGAATAGTATTTTGTTTAGTTATAAAACCTAAAATAGGATTAAAAGCAATTCCAATTATAGGAAGACCAGTAAAAATAGTAATTCTATTTGTAATTTGAGGTTGTTCTGCATCTTGAACATTATTAAAATTTGAATCTTTAGCTGCATTTACACCTAAAGAGAATACTAAGAATAATAAAACAAATATAAATATTTTATTTGCCATAGAAGTGAGAAATACGAAAATGTATATAAAACTATCGAAATGTATCTATTCTTAAGTAACAACATAATACAAAGATGAAAAATTTTCAAACAATACAAGAAAAAGACTTAGAAGAGAATTTGAAGTTATGAGAAAATTAAATTATTGAATGAAAAATATAAAGTGGGGACGGAGGGACTCCCAAACCAGAGGATAAATCCTCTTAATTTTTGGACCCCCATCAAGCGGTATCTTCAGGCGATTATTGTTTTTTAGATCATTGCTTTTCAGCTCATCGCTCCACAATTGGAGCCGCTCATAATAGCCAGGTTATACTACGTCCCCATAAAGCTTTCAAAGCTAGATTCATTATTTAAACTTTGCCAATAAATTTTTAT
>DATDZB010000003.1:0-48841 GCA_035288845.1 Candidatus Nanoarchaeia archaeon
TAATCTTTTTCCGAAACGCTAATACATGTCCAAAACCATTCCAATCTAACTTTCTGATATTCTTCCTTATAATTAGCAAGTTCATCTTTAGACATACATTTATTATTAATGCCAATTAGAGTTTGTCCATTATAATTTCCAGATTTAATAAGAACTCTTTTAGCTGCAACAAATTTTAGTTGTTGTGTTAATCCCCTTTGTACAAATACGTCTCCTTCACCACCATAATCTTCATCAGCTGCATAATCATCAAGATATTTATCAATTTTTATACCTTCTTTTTTAAAAATAGTAGAAATAGCACTAACATTTACATCAACTATAGCTTTACTAATGTTTGTAGGCCTAGCAATAACTTTTTTCTCATCAATTAAACCATCAGATCTAAAAATAAAATAAGTATTTCTTGCTAATCTTCCATTAGCATCTGGAAATATGTGTGCACAAATTATACCAAAATAAATTTTAATAGCCCAAAGATCTAAATTACTAATAGAAAGTTCTTGCTGCATCATATAAAATAATTTTCTAAATTCTTCTGAAGAATTATCAGGAGCTTCAAGAGCAGTTCCAAAAATCATAGAACCAACAGTCATTGTCTTTTCTTCATGATTTCTCCACCTAATAAAAGAAAAAGTATCTCTTAGCAAACTATTGCTTATGGATAAAATATCTAAAAATTTATCTGAATTAATTGATTTAATAAAATCTATTTTTTGTTGTTTTGTTGCAATATCTAAACCAATTTTTCTAGCAAATCTACAAAATCTACTATAAGAAGCCTTTCTATGGAAATCTTCTGGATCATCTGTATTATAAAGAGACAATATTTGTTCTCTAGAAATTCCTTTTGATTTAAATTCCTCAGCATATTTTTTTAAATTTTCTCTAAATTCTTCTTTAGAAATTTTTCCATCCATATAATTTTTAATAAAAGAATAACTCGATAGAACTTCTCTTATTTCTGGAGGAATTACATGCATAATTATAAAGAAATAAAGAAACTTATAAAACTACTTATTTTTTCCTTCAAATTCAATAATCCTATCTATTTCCTGAGTAGAAATCCCGCAACCCCTCAATCTTAAACCCCAAAGTAAAGCATCTAAAAAATCTGCTGAATCATGCCTAGCATTAATAAAATGATTAAGTAATCCTAATTCATAAGCAACAACCATTAATTCGCTGCTTCTAACAACCTTAATACCTCTTACAATATTTAAAAATTCATCAGCAAGTTTTTTATTGAAGTCAACATCTCTATGTAACTTTCTTTCTAATATTTTTCTCAAAGCTTTAGGATCTTCTATTAACATTCTTAAAGTTCTTTCATCTAAAACATAAACTTCTGCCTGCAATTTTAAAGCTAAAGATAAAGCTTCAATCTCTGCTCTGTCTAAAATATGTAATGGAGTTCCATTTACAGAATAAATTTTATTAACATCACTTAGTAAGGATTCAACATTTAATTTTTCATGAACTTTTATTATACCATCAGAAATTAATTTATCAACCATAATAGATTCAAGTTTAAACATCCTGCTTTCATGTGGTCTATCAACTAATTCCATTCTAACAGAATCAGCAATAAAAAAATCTCCATTAAATTTTTTCTTAAGTTCTGGTAAAACAAACAATAAATCATTAGTAGCTAAAGTTATTATTGGTCCAGTATCAAAAACAATAGATCTCATTTAAACAACTCCCTCATAAATCCAATTCTCTTTAAAGGATCTAAAGTAATTACTTCTTTTCTATCATGAATTCCAGTCTTACCAATATAATCCATTAATTCAAATTTACTAATACCTAATAATTCAGCAGTTCTTCCTAAAGAAATTCCATGTTCATATAATCTAGAAGCTTTATTTATTTTAGCTTTCCTAATTACATCTTCAATATAATATTTTAATTTTTTATCCATATTTTTTAAAATATTTAAATAAGATTTCAATGATTCATTAAAACCGTCAAAATCATTTCTAGAAAGTTTTTCTTTAGCTTCTTCTAATTTGTTTGAACATCCAACACAAACATTTTTCCAGCCTTTAAATTGGGCATAATGATAATCTCTTTCATAAAATTTACTTAAAGTATAAATTAAAACTGCAATAGTAATAAAATGTTCTTCTTGATATATTGCTGCACTATGTATGGTTTCATTACTCAAATCTTTTAGAAGTTTCAAATCTTGTTTGTTAATTGCATCTGTAGCTTGATCTAGAACATTCATCAAATGTTGTTTTTCTTTATTATCCACCTCTCTTCACCTGATAAAATATTGAACTACAACTATTTATATTTTTTTAACAATTAATTAACAGCGCCTTTTTTTATTATCCTAAGTTGGTCTACTAAAATATTATTTACATAACCAGGACTTTCCCCATTACCAGGTAATTTTCCATAATCAGTATAAACACCTTTAGCTTTAACGGCGCCAGGACCTGCATTATAAGCAGCAAGTGCCACTATTTTATTTCCATTTACTGCTTCGAAAGCTCTAGCCATATATTTTATCATAGCAGGAATAGCTCTATTTGGAATAAGTCTTTGATCGAAACCTTCTAAAAAATCCCTATCTTTACGATTAGAAAGACTTCTTCCTTCAAGATTAACATCTAAATAAGCTCTAAAATTCTTTCTAGTTAGAGCAACTAGTGCCCTAATTTCATCTACTTGCACTTTATGTCTAAGTAAAGCTTTAGCTTCGTCTATATCTGTAGAACCAAGAGTACCTAAAGCTAATTTAACTACTAAATCATAAGAAGCTTTTCTACCATTAAGAGGATTATCTTCTAATTCATTTAAAGTTTTAGATAGTTGTTTATACATAGTTTCTTGATCTGAATACTCACCTAACTTATAAGGTAATTTAGAATGTTCAGGTCTAGTTCCCACACAAACCATTTTATAATCTCCAGCTGTAGGTTTCATAAACTGAGCAATTCCTAAAGCAAAAACTGAAGAAATAGCAAATGGATAAAAAAAAGATTCAGTCATAATTTGAGAAACAATTAAAGAAGGTTCCAAAGGATAAATTTTACAATCATCAATAGCTAAACAAACTAAGTCTACAGTTTGATTAATTCTTGTTTCAATATCTGCTTGTTTTGCATTTTTACCACCCCATATTGGAAGAGGTCTATCACCATAAAGATCAACAACTAAGCCTAAAGTAGCTTTCCTAAGAGCTTTTTTTGACTTCTCATCAGTTCTCGGAACATAGTTCTTAGGAGTAATAAGATTAACATTTTTAACAGCTTCAGCTGCTTCAGCATCTGAAACACCAATAAGTTTAGCTCCAGCTACAAAAGCTGCTCCTAAACCCAATAATCTTCTTCTATTTTCATCCATATTTAAACTAAAAAAGAAATATTTTTAAGGCTACCTAAGTGTTAGTTTAAACAGTCATTGCAAGGATGTCCACCAGAATATTCTGAGCTTACTTTCACAAAATCATTATGTAAATACAAAACCTGTTTTCCATCTTTACAACGATATCTAAAAACAGTTATTCCTTTACACCCAAGTTTATGAGCAAGTAAGTAAACTTTCTTTACATCTTCAATAGTTGCATTTTCAGACAAGTTTACAGTTTTAGAAACTCCATTTTCAACATATTTCTGAAAAGCAGCTTGCATTTTAACATGCCATTCAGGTTTAATATCAAAAGCAGTAACAAATAATTTCTTAACATCTTTAGGAATTTCTTCAATGTTATGTAAACTTCCCAATTTAGAAATTTTATGTATTAATTCTGATGAATAAATTCCTCTTTTCCTAATAGTTTCTTCAAATAAAGAATTAATCTCAAATAATCTTGTTCCTTCTAAAATTTCTCTTACATAACTAACTGCAAATAAAGGTTCAATGCCGCTAGAAACAGAATCAGCAATTAAACTTATAGTTCCAGTTGGAGCAATTGTTGTAACTGAAACATTTCTTGCATGTTTATATTTTTTATAAAGTTTGCTTTCATTAAATTTAGGAAAGTCTCCTTTTTCCAATGCCAATTTAGAAGAAGCACTTCTAGCTTCTTTAGTAATAAATTTCATCAATCTTTCAGCAAATTTCAAAGCCTTAACAGAATCATAAGAAATTCCTAAAAGAATAAGCATGTCAGCAAATCCCATTACACCTAAACCAATTCTTCTATAATTAAGAGACATTTCTTTTATTTCATTATTTACATAATCATTTGCATCAATTACATTATCTAAGAATCTAACACCTAAATGAACAACATTTTTTAATTTCTCCCAGTCAACCTCTTTACTTTTAACAAATTTAACTAAATTAATACTGCCAAGAACACAAGATTCATTATTTAATAAAGGTTGTTCACCGCAAGGATTAGTAGCTGAAATTATTTTACCAGAAGATTCTAAATTATTTATCCTATCTAAAAAAATAATTCCAGGATCTCCATTTTCCCAGGCATTTTCAATTATTTCATCAAAAATGAATTTAGCTTTAACTTTCTTAATAACATTACAATTTCTAGGATCAACTAATTCAATTAAACCATTACTAGAAACCAAATCCATAAATTTATCTGTAACAGCAACTGAAATATTAAAATTTTCAAAAGAAAAACTATTTCGTTTGCAGGAAATAAATTCTAAAATATCAGGATGATCAAATCTTAAAACAGCCATATTAGCTCCTCTTCTTTTACTTCCTTGTTTAATTACATCAGTCATTTTATCATACAGTTCAATAAAACTAACAGGTCCTGAAGTAATACCTTTAGTACTGTCGATAATTGCTCCTTTATGTCTTAAATTAGAAAATGAAAAACCAGTACCTCCTCCAGTTTTCTGAATTAAAGCAGCTGTTTTTAAAGTGTCAAATATTCCATTTAAAGAGTCAGGAACTTCTAAAACAAAACAAGCACTTAATTGCTGTAACCTTGTTCCAGCATTCATTAAACATGGAGAATTTGGTAAAAATTCTAAATTAGACATAATTTTAAAAAATTCATTTTCATAATAAGATTCATCTTTCTCATATTTTCTTTCAACACCAGCAATTACTTTAGCTACTCTTCTAAACATTTGAATAGGGGTTTCAATAATTTCACCATCATGATTTCTTAAAAGATACCTATTATGCAAAATTTTAACAGAATTAATATTTAATTTCAATTCATCATTGCTTACACCAACTAAATTTTTAGTTTCCCTTATTTCTCTTCTTTTCTCCCTATAAAGAATATAAGCTTTAGCAACCTTAGAATAATTATTTTTAATCAAAACACTTTCAATTATATCTTGAATATTTTCAACAGTTGGAAGTTTTCCTTTATATTTATTGAATAATTCTTTTTCTATCTTATCCAGTAGTTTATTTCCAGTGTTAGGGTTTTGATGAACAGAAACTGCTGCTTTAGCCATAGCAGAAGCAATTTTATTTAGATTAAAGTCTACTACACTTCCATCCCTTTTTACAATTTTAGAAATTTTTCTTTTAAACATCCTCTTTTCAAAGTATATATTCAAATAGTGAATTTATATAGATTTCTAATTGAACTAGTAAAGAGATATAAATAAAAGAATTTTCCAAATTCCATGCAGCTATTCTTCCCACATGAAAAGATAAGAGAATCTCAAAAAGAGTTGATGGATAAAATACAAGAAACTCTAGAAAATAAGACAAATTTAATAGCCCATGCACCAACTGGTCTAGGAAAATCAGCAGCATCACTATCTGTAGCTTTAAGTTATGCAATAGAAAAAAAATTAACAGTATTTTTTGTAACTCCTAAACACACCCAGCATAGAATAGCAATAGAAACTTTAAAAGAAATTAAAGAAAAACACAATCTAGACTTTTCTGTAGTAGATTTAATTGGAAAGAAATGGATGTGTGCACAAGAAGGTGTAACAGAAATGTCAACAGGTGAATTCTATGATTATTGTAAAGATATGATAAAAAATGGAAAATGTAGTTATTATAATAACATAAAAAATAAAGACAAACTAAGTATAGAAACTCAAGTTACAATAAGTGAATTAAGTAAAAAAATATTACATGTAGAAGAAATGAGAGACATTGCAAAAGATAGAATGCTTTGTCCTTTTGAAGTAGCTTGTCTAGTAGCAAAAAAAGCAACAGTAATTATAGCAGATTACCATCATATAATAAGTTCATCAATAAGAGATAGTTTACTAGAAAGAATTGGGAAAAATTTAAGCGAATGTATTGTAATAATAGATGAAGCACATAATTTACCAACAAGATGCAGAGAATTATTAAGTACTCAAATATCAAATCAAACAATAGATTTTTCAGTAAAAGAAGCAGAAGCATTAGGTTATCCAGAAATTGCAGATTCAATAAAATATATAGAAAAATGTTTTGAAACTATTAAAAATAAAAAATTAAATTATGAAACAAAAGAAGCACTAATAACAAAAGATGAATTAATAAATGAAATTAAAAAAAATATTGATATTGATCAAATTAATAATGATATTATATTTATTGGAGAAAAAACATTAGAAACAAAAAAAAGAAGTGCTTCAACATTTCTAGCTAATTTCTTAATAAATTGGAACGGTCCAGATGAAAGCTTTACAAGAGTAATACAAATGACAAAAAATAATAAAGGAAAAGACCAAATAACAATTTCTTATAGTTGTTTAGATCCTTCATTAATAACAAGACCACTAGCACAATCTGTTCACAGTCTAATTTGTATGTCTGGAACATTAACCCCAATTGATATGTATAAAGATATTTTAGGTTTTGAAACAATAGCAGCAGAATTTAAAAATCCATTTCCAGAAAATAATAAATTAACAATAATAATTCCAGATACAACTACAAAATATACTGCAAGATCTCCAGAAATGTTTAAACAAATTGCAAATTATTGTGCATCTATTGTTAACGAAGTTCCAGGACACTCAGCAATTTTCTTCCCAAGTTATGATTTAAGAGATAAAGTAAATTTCCATTTTCAAAATCAATGTATTAAAACAACATTTACAGAACTTCCAAATATGACTAAAGAAGAAAAAAATGAATTACTAGAAAAATTTAAACAATATGGAAAAAGTGGTGCAGTTTTACTTGGTGCATCTTCTGGAAATTTTGGTGAAGGAGTAGATATTAAAGACAATATTTTAAAATGTGTAATAATTGTAGGAATTCCTTTAGATAGACCAGATTTAGAAACACAGCAATTAATTGAGTATTACAATAAAAAATTTAACAAAGGTTGGGATTATGGTTATATCATGCCTGCAATAATAAAATGTTTACAAAATGCAGGAAGATGTATAAGGTCTGAAACAGATAAAGGTCTAGTAATTTATCTTGATCAAAGATATATCTGGGATTCTTATTTCAAATGTTTTCCAAAAGATAATTCATTAAGAATTACAAAAACACCAATTGATAGAATAAGAACTTTCTTTAATGAAGTATAGATCTTTCTTTAGTAAGTTGTTTCATAGCATCTCTAATAGTATCTTCTACAACATTATTAAGACACCCAACAAGAGAACTAAATTTAGCCCTAGCATCATCAAAAAGAGGATCTTCTATACGAAGAGGTTGAACTCTAGAAAGACCAAGAAGTTTAGCAAATTTTGAAGGATTAAAACCTTCTGCATTATAAAAATAAAATCCAAGCCTAGAATAGGAAGATGAAACAGATAAAAAAGTCTCCGAAGTCCACGCTCTAGAACCATATTTAGGATTAAAACCAATTCTAACACTTCTAAATTCATCAGACAGATAAGACAAGGAACCAAGCTCAGGATGAACAAAAGGACGATCAACAAAACGAGAAGAAATTAATTGTAATAAATTAGAAGCATAATTTGTCGGTACATCTATAGAATTTCGAACATCAATAGAATATCCTTCACTCTTAAACCAAGGTTTACCTACAGCAGTTATTAAAGAATCAATTAAAAATGAGCCATTTAAATTAAGTGAGTTCAAAGGATAAACAACTAAATCTTTTTTTCTAGCTTCATAAGGCCTGTGTAATAATTTCTTCATAAAAAAAGAAAAATAAAAAATTTAATAAGCGTTACTAATAAAGGAATAACAACATTTTTAAACATATTATTAATACAAGTTTTTAATGCTTAAAGACAAAATAGAATCTTTTTGGAATAAAAACTATAAATGGTTAATGTGCATTCCAATAGCTTTAGTATTATTATCTTTCATACAAATAGGAATTCAAACAGCACAAACTGGCGATTTCTTTCATAAAGATATTAGTTTAAGAGGCGGAATAGCTGCTACAGTTTATACTGATAAAGAATTTACAGAACAGCAAATACAAGAAGCTATAGAAGTACCAGCAAATGTTAAAAGATTAGGAGATTTAACAACTGGAAAACAAATAGGTTTTGTAATAGAAGTTTCAGATCTCTCAGATGAACAATTAAAAGAAAGAATAGAAAAAAAATTAGGCTTAACATTAAATGAAGATAATTTCTCAAAAGAAATAACAGAACCAAAATTAGGACAAAGTTTCTTTAAACAATTATTAATTGCTTTAATTTTCTCATTAGTTTTAATGGGTATAACTGTTTTTGCAACATTCAGAAAATTCGTTCCAAGTATGACAGTAATTTTAGCTACAATAACAGATATAGTAATTACAATAGCTATTCTAAATATTTTCAATGTAAATATTTCATCAGCAGGTGTTGTAGGCTTTTTACTAATTATAGGTTATTCAGTTGACAACAATATTTTATTAACGAACTACACATTAAGAAAAAAAGAAGATAGACTATTTGATAGAATGTATAAATCAATGAAAACAGGAATGTTAGTAACAATAATAGCAGTAGTAGTAATGTTAATTGGTTTATTATTGTCTAATTCAGTTGTAATAAGAGAAGTATTTTTAATAATATTATTAGCTTTAATAATAGATATATTTACAACTTATTTGACAAATACAGGAATATTATGGATCTACTGTAAAAAGAAAAATATACAATGAAAATAAAAAAAATATTAACAAATCCAAGAGTAATAATTTTAATAGTATTCCTTCTAATTTCATTATTTGCAATTAATTATCAATTTACAACAGAAGGAGCAACAATTTCTTCAGTTGAATTTAATAGTTCTGCTTATGAATCAGGATTAAGAACACCTCCTTCAGAAATAAGTTTAACATCTAAAGAAAAAGTATTAAAAATAAATGATCAAGAAATAAATTCACCGCAAGAATATTTAACTAAAATACAAAGTATTCCAAAAGATTCTTCTTTAACATTAACTACTACAAAAAAAGAATATACTATAATTAAAAAATCAGAAGATATTGGATTAACAGTTACAAAAGCTCCTACTTCAAACATAAGAAAAGGAATTGATTTACAAGGTGGAACAAGAGTTCTTTTATCCCCAGTTGGAGAAGTTACAGAAGAAGATATTCAAGATATAATAAGAACAATGGAAAATAGATTAAATGTCTATGGCCTTGCAGATGTAACAATTAAATCATCTTCAGATTTAGAAGGAAATAAATATATTGTAGTAGAAATCGCAGGAACAACAAAAGATGAAATAAAAGAAATAGTTGCTAAACAAGGTAAGTTTGAAGCAAAGATTTCAAATCAAACTGTATTTGCAGGCGGAGAAGAAGATATTGTTTTTGTATGTAAAACAGATGGTACATGTTCTAGAATAGAAACCTGTCAACCAACTAATGAAGGTTATTTCTGTAAATTTCTATTTGAAATAACATTAAGTAATGAAGCAGCAGAAAGACATGCGCAAGTAACTAAAAATTTACCAGTAGTTCCAATTGGATCTCAAAGAGTATTAAATGAAACAATAGATTTCTATTTAGATGATCAATTAGTAGACCAATTACAAATTGATGCTAGCCTAAAAGGTCAGAAAGCAACAAGAATAACAATATCTGGAACAGGAATTGGAGCAACAGAAAAAGAAGCTATTGAAGAAACAATAAAAAATAGAGATAGATTGCAGACAATCTTAATTACAGGTTCTCTTCCAACAAAATTAAATATAGAAAAAATAGATACATTATCTCCTTCATTAGGAAATTCATTTATAAATAATTCAATACTTATATGTATAGTTGCAATTCTAGCAGTTGGATTAATAATTTTCTTAAGATATAGAAGTTTAAAAATAACAATCCCAACAATGATAACTTTAGTTAGTGAAATAATAATGATTCTAGGTTTCGCAGCATTATTCAAAAACAATTTAGATCTTGCAGGTATTGCAGGCATTGTAATTGCTGTAGGTACTGGAGTAGATGATCAAATTATAATTGTAGATGAAATATTATACGGAACAACTGAAGTAGTAAAACAGAAAATCAAAAGAGCATTCTTTGTTATTCTAGCATCATATGCAACAATAGTAGCTGCAATGCTTCCATTATTAAAAGCAGGTGCAGGATTATTAGTTGGTTTTGCTCTAGTAACTATTGTTGGAGTAACAGTAGGAGTTCTTGTAACAAGACCAGCATTCAGCGCAATTGTAAAAGAATTAATGGAATAAATTTCTAAAAAGCATACAAAAGAGATATAAAGATAAATTCCTAAAGAATATTATGAAAACTACAAAGAGAAAATTTCCTAAGATTACTATGAAAATTGGAGATCCAAGCTGGATTGAAGAAGAATTAGGGTGGGAAAAATGGAAGGAATAGAACCTGAAGAAATTGGAAGATTTGTAATAGGAATAAGATACTTAAAATATCAAAATGGTTCTTTAGAATATAGATTTGATTCTGCAAATAGAGGAATACAAAAAGAAATAGTTTTAATGAAACTCAAAGCATATATCAACAAACTAAAAAAAGATTATTATGCAAATTTTGAAGCTAGTTTCAAATAAAATAAAACAACAGCAACCTTTTTATATAAATAAACAAATAAAATAACTAGAGGTGATAAGTTAATGGTAACAACAGAACTAGTATTATTATATTTAATTCTTGGTGGAGTAATAGGTATTATCTGGAGTTTAAGAAGAATGTACTCTTTAGAAGAAAAGATAGCCTCATTAGAAGAAAAAATAACTAAGAAAAAGAAAAGATAAGCAGAAAACTATATAAAGACGGTAAAATTCCAAAGATTAACCTGTGATAAACGATTATCTGTATTTGGAGGTTAAAAAATGGACTTAAACACAAATATTCCTAAAGAAACATTAGACAAAGCTTACGAAGCTCTTGAATTAGCAGTTAAATCTGGAAAAGTTAAAAAAGGTACTAACGAAGTAACTAAAGCTATTGAAAGAGGTACTGCTAAATTGGTTCTAGTAGCTCAAGACACTAATCCTAGAGAAATAGTAATGCATATTCCTGCTTTATGTGAGGAAAAAGAAATCCCTTGCGTTCCTGTGCCAAAAAGACAAGAACTAGGAGAAATCGCACATCTTACTGTTCCAACATCAGCTATAGCAATAACTCAAGAAGGTGAAGCTAAGCAAATGATTAAAGAACTTAGTTATAAGTTAAAAGCTGCTTAAAATGACTGAAGAAATTAAAAAACAAAAAGTAGTATCTGAAAATCCTAAAGAAGAGAGTTCTAAAGCTCAAGATAATAAAGATAGAAAGAAACTAGAAAAAGCAGCATCATTATTTACATCAGCAGTACCTGCTCAAGTTGAAGAAATAGTAGGAAGAACTGGTATGAGAGGAGAAGTAATACAAGTTAGATGTAGAGTTTTAGAAGGAAGAGATGTTAAAAGAGTATTAAGACGTAATGTTAAAGGTCCAATAAGACTTGGTGATATTTTAATGTTAAGAGAAACTGAAATAGAAGCTAGAAAGCTAACACAAGGAAGAAAGTAAGATGGTTAAATGCTCATTTTGTGGAAAAAATATAGAACAAGGAACTGGAAAGATGTTAATAAAGAACATTGGAACAGTTTCTTATTATTGTTCTAATAAATGCGAAAAAAATAATAGAAAATTAAATAGAGATCCAAGAAAACTAGGATGGACTGAAGCTTATAGAATACTAAAAAGTGGTGTTAAGACACAAGAAAAACCTGTTTCTAAAAAGAAAAAGAAAGAGGTAGAACCAATTTCTGTTTCTAACTAGATTCTTCGTAATATCCTTGGCAAAAGCCCCATTGTTCTAAATCTACCCCGTCACTATCTAAAGAATCATCCCACCATTTGGAATATTCTTCTGTATGTTGCTCAATTAATCTCCTTACTGATTTCAACTTCATGGCTATCCCCCCTTACTATATCATTTCAAACATTTTATAAATAACTTACCTATATGCCATATATAGATCTTATAGTTGGAGAAAAAATGCTAAGACAAGTAATTGTAACAATAATGGGTAATGTTGATGCAGGTAAATCTGAAACTATTGATTGCATAAAAAAAACTTCTATTGTAGCATCTGAACCAGGTAAAATAACCCAATCAATAAAAGCTTATTCAATAGATTTAGACACAATAAAATTAATTTCTAAAGGATTAATAGATGATACAAAAATAAAAGTTCCAGGTTTATTATTCATAGACACTCCAGGACATAAAGCATTTACAAATTTGAGAAAAAGAGGAGGTTCTCTAGCAGACATTGCAATATTAATTGTAGATATTAATGAAGGATTAAAACCGCAAACTCTTGAAAGTATTGAAATATTAAAAGAAAATAAAACTCCTTTTATAATTGCATTAAATAAAATAGATTTAATTCACAATTGGATTTCAGATCCAGAAAATACATTTTTAAAAAATATTCAAAAACAAAAACCAGAAGTTCAAAAATTAATAGAAGAAAAATTATATTCTTTAGTAGGAAAATTATATGAATTAAATTTAAACACTGAAAGATTTGATAGAGTTGAAGATTTTACAAAACAAATAGCAATGATTCCTATGTCAGCTAGAACATCTGAAGGAATTCCAGAATTATTAATGATGTTAACTGGTTTAGCACAAAAATTCTTAGAAGCTCAATTAAATTATGATCCAGAAGCTCCTGCTGAAGGAACAATTCTAGAAGTAAATGAAGAAAAAGGTTTAGGAATTTGTATTGATGTAATAATTCACAAAGGAAAATTAGAACTATCAGACACAATTGTTGTTGGTACATTGCAGGAACCAATAGTTACTAAAGTAAAAGCAATATTTTTAGCAGAAAATAAAGGTTTAAAAAAATTAGATGAAGCAAAAGCTGCAATAGGTGTAAAAATAGCAGCTCCAGCTTTAGAAAATGCAATTCCAGGAATGCCATTAAAGGTAGCAAATAAAAATTTAGAAAAAACAAAAATAGAAATTAAAAAACAAGTAGAAGAATTAACTTTAGAATTAGATCAAGATGGAATAATAATAAAAGCAGATAATCTAGGAAGTTTAGAAGGATTAATTAATCTATTAAAAGAAAAAGGAATTAAAATAAAAAGGGCTTCTATAGGTGATATTTCTAAAAAAGATATTGCTGAAGCTTTATCATCTGCTAAAAGATTGCATAAAGTAATTTTAGGTTTTAATATTAAATCAATAGATTCTGAAGAAGTAAAAATATTAACAAATAATGTAATTTATAGTTTAATTGAAAAATTTGAAGAATGGTATAATAAAGAAAAAGCAGCTGATGAAGCAAAATTATTATCCGGCTTAGTAAAACCAGCTAAGATTAAAATTTTAAGAGATAATATTTTTAGACAGTCAAATCCTGCAGTTTGTGGTATTGAAGTTCTAGCAGGAACATTAAAACCAGCAACTAATTTAATGAAAGATGGAGAAAAAGTCACAGAAGCAAAAGAAATACAAAATGATGGAAAAACTTTATCAGAACTTAAAAAAGGAGAACAAGCTGCATTGTCTATGCCAGGTGTTACAATTGGAAGACAAATAAAAGAAGAAGACATTCTCTATACAGATGTACCAGAAGAACATTTTAAAAAATACAAAAAAATTCCAAGTTTAATAAGACCAGAAGAAATTCAAATTCTAAAAGAAATTGCTGAAATAAAAAGAAAATCTAATCCTTCTTGGGGAATGTAAAATTATCTAGAACCTTGTCCAGCTTGATAAAGTCTCATTTTTTCACTTTTTTCTAAATCAGATTTGTTTCCTGAAATATTCTTACCTAAGTAAATAACACATTCATTATTTGTTAAAGGTCCTAAAGAAAGGTTTTCTAATTTTACTTCATGAAAAACCAAGTTAGGAGTAGAAGAAGGGTAAGAACGTAAATCTCTTCCGTAAAAATAAAGTTCATCATCTTTTCTACATAAAGTTGCTCCAAATATTAAATCAACAGAATCAAAAGGCATAGGAGTCCCAGCATAAGAAGTAGTGCCTGTAATTAAATCAGGTAAATCTGCAAATCTTTGAGTTACCTTTGGAATAATCTTTGGCCAAGTTTCTGATTTATCTAAGCAACCAGCTAATCCTAAAGCTGCACTTAATAATAAATTCGTAAGTCTCATTTCTAAAATATCAATAATAAAACTTATAAGTTTAACCAACAAAAACCTTTATAAATAAACCTCATTCTCAGTAATTATGACAGAAATAAGATTCGTAATAAACGATGTTAAAACTGGTAAAAGTTACCAAAAAACATTAGAAAATAATCCTTACTTAAATAGAAAAGTAGGAGACAAAGTTCAAGGCTCAGAATTAGATTTAAACGATTATGAATTAGAAATTAGAGGCGGTTCTGATAAATCTGGCTGTCCTATAAGATTTGATATGCCTGGTTTTGGAAAGAAAAAGGCATTATTAAGTTCAGGTCCATGTATTCATGGTTTAACAAAAGGAAAAAGAGTTAGAAAAACAGTTGTTGGAAATTTAATAAATGAAGACATAGTTCAATTAAATTTAAAAGTTATTAAAGAGGGTTCTAAAAAATTAGAAGAAATTTTCCCAGCTAAAGAAGAAGCAAAGAAAGAGTAAATTAATTCTCATTTTAAAGATTAATAGAATTATCAGGAATATATCCAACATCTCTAGCCAAATTTCCAGCATAAATTTTCATAAACATTTCTAATGTGGGTCCAGTTCTCACATAATTTCCAGGAATTCCAATAGTCATTCTTCCAGTGTCTGCAACCATACATTGAAATTCAATAAAATCTAATGCTTCCAATTTAACATCTTCAGGTCTCATTTTTGGATTAGCCTTTTGACTATAAGCAACATAAGAGTCCACTAATCTTTCAAATAAATTCCTATTTCCAGAATCTGCTAATTGAAATAAACAACGAGGAAAGCCAAATAAAGTAGTTTCATTCATAAAAGAATTTCCTTTACCATGTTCTACTATATAATTTTGCGCAACAATTTCAAGACTATCCATAACTCTCAAAACAACATTAAATTTATAAGTTTATTGAGAAAAATAAATTCTAAAAATAAGAAAAAAATAAAAGAAAAAAGAGAAAGGATTAATGTCCTTTTCTTCTGTATCTAAGCACACCATAAATTATAGCAGCTAATATAATTATTATTAGTACAACTATAAGTAAAGTTTTACCTTTAGTTTGTGCTTCTTCTGAATCATCTTGTTCACCTTCAGGTTGTACTACAGGCTCACTAGGTTGTGTTGGTTGTTCAACTTGTTGACCATCCAAACCAGGGCCAGCTATTACAAAGTAACTGAATCCAGGAACTTCAGATGTATAAAATACCTTTTTATCTGTTTCTTTTGAAATAGATCCTTGATATCTTTCTACAGCATTTGTTTCATCATTTATTCTATATAATGAAACTTCAGATTTTTCTAAACCCTGATCTGTTAACCAGGACTTATCTACTGAATAACTAACTTTTGCTGTTCCTGAAATATCTGAGTTATCAAAGTTTTGTTTATCAAATTTCAAATATTTGTAAACTTTAGTGTTTTGTGCTCTACTACTTAGATCACTAACTTTAGTTGATACTTCTTCTTGATTTACTTCTGAAACAGTCATTTTAGCACTTAATATTGTGTCTCCAGCAGTAAAGCTTACTTCTTCTACAACTGAACTAGCTGTATTAAAGCTGAAACTTGCTTCTTTACCTTCTTCAGTTCTACTTATTGAAGCAGTTGTTGTTTTTTGAACAGTAGTTGATGAACTGCTTCCAGAGCCAGAGCTACTTCCACCAGATCCACTACTACCAGTTGAACTAGTTGAACTAGTAGTTGAGTTAGTTTTAATAGCAACAGCTGCGTACACACTGTTATTATGCAATGGTCCTAACAATGTTACATAGTTACCAGTTGCATTAACAAATACTGGGCCTATTTCTTCCCATCCACCATTATATTTAGCAATTTGTACTTGACCTTCTACAAAGTTATTAGCAATAACTAATGATTCATTGTAGTAAATTGTCAAGTTAAATACTCTCGGAGTATCGCTAGTATTTCCCATAACAACCATGTTTGATACAAGTTGACAAACATAAGTACTTCCTGCTTGACAAGTAGTTGTAGTTGTACCTTCTAAACCAGTATCACTGCTTACTCTTAAGCTTACATTACTTGCATTAAAGAAAGTAAAGTTAGTCTGATCTGTTTGTTTAAATGAATTAATATAATCTACTAAAAACATATCTGAACTATTAGACAAGTTAATTGTTCCAATAAAGTTAGATACTCCGCTTGCTATAGATCTATTTAATGTAGTTATATTTGAACGGTTCAAATATAGTTGAGATAAACTATTATTTGTAAAGTTATTCAAACTAATATTTGTAGCATAACTCAAAAATAAATACAATCCATAAGTATTGTTTAAGATATTATTTAATCTTACTTCATTCTTAGTTGAATTGTAGAAGTAAATACCTCTAATAGAGTTATTTGTTACAGTATTGTTTGTAAGGTTACCATTACCGGCATTCAAAAAGTAAATACCATAACTATTGTTACCTACAAATACATTATCATAGATAAATGTAGCATTAGTATTGTTTTCTGCTGATTGATTTACAAAGATACCAGCACCAGGAGTACCCCTATGATTGTAAACTCTATTCAAACTGATGTTATTATTACCAAAATAATCTGCAGTTGTTCCGTTAACAACAATACCTGCTCCAACATTATCAAATACATGATTCGCAGTTATTAAGTTATTACCAAGGAATGAAGCTCTATTAGATAATATAGCAATACCTACCCAAGTATTATTATTTACAACATTATTACTAACAATATTACTGCTATTCGAAATCACAATACCTTGTTTACCAAGGCCTGCACCTGCAATGATATTATCAATTAATGAATTATTTGCACCTGCAACATAAATACCTGTTGTGTAGTTATACAAATTGTTGCCTCTAACAGTAGCGTTCATTATTGAAACATTTATAGCAACATTTGTTATGTTACCAATTGTATTAAAACTTACATTAAATTGATTAGCTGCGACACTAGGGTTTAAGTTAACATCCCCAATAAACAACATACCACCAGCAGTAAGATTAATAACATTATTAAGAACACTTACATTAGTTAAAGTAGTATTCAAAATAATACCCCATCCTGAAACATTGTAAATATTATTTTTACTTATATTAGTATAACTAACATTAGTAATTCTTATAGAAGCATTATTAGCAGCAAGAGGGCTAGACCCAGTAGCATTACCAAAGATGCTATTATTATAAATAGATAAATTAGAAACATTTGCAACCCTGATACCTTCACGGAAATTCCAAATACCGCAATTTTTAATTGTTATATTACTAAAAGTAGTTGCATTTTTTACAGTTATAGCAGCAAACTGACCATCAATAGTTCCATTATAAGAAATATTAAAATTATTACAATCTAGAATTGCATTATTTGCATAAATAAAAATACAATCACTATCACTAGCATTTAAAGTACTCATGTAAATACTTTTATTCAAAGTATAAATAGCTGATGTAGAAACATTTAGTCCTGTAGCGTCAGCAGGATTATAATTACTACATGCATCAATATTTGTAGCTGTTTGCGCATTTGCACTTGGACTCACAAAAACGAATAAAGAAAATAAAAATACTGATAATATAATTAGATTTGAAAAAACCTTTTTCATAAGAACACCTCATTTTTCATACAGTGATTATTGCACAACTTATTTATAAACATTTCTCTTTACACATATATTTTATATTCTTTTATTGAAAAAAATTTGAAAAAAAGTAGAAAATATTTTTTTTACTAACATAATAAACACAACATATGATTAAAATAAATACAAGTAATGTATAATAGAATAATAAAAACAATAAAATTTAAGAAAAAAATTAATAATGACTAACCATTACTATTGCTCTATTAATTTCATCTTGACTTAATTTATTAGTAAATAAATTCCTAACTCTTGTCTTAAGTCTTTTATCTACATATCTTTCTCCAATTAATGCAGCAGCTAATTTTTTGTATTCAACTGCAACATCATTCTTTCCATAGAAATGTGAAATTGGTTTTCCCTTAGCTAAAGCTCTCATAACATTTTCATTATCATAAAGAACTCCAACAACAGGAACTTTAGTAGCATCTTGTATATCATCTAAATCTAATTCAAATCTTTTACCCCTTATCTTATTCAAAATAATGCCAGACAAGTAAGTTCTTCTTTGTCTTGCAACTTTAATAGCATGCATTGTACTAGCTAAGGTAACATAATCAGGAGTTGTTAAAACAAATAACTCATCACTAGCCATAATAGTAGCTAACATTTCATGATTTAAAGCAGGACTAGAGTCAACTAAAATTACATCATAAAAACTTCTTAGTGAAGCTAAGTATTGATGAAATCTAGATGAATCTACACTTTTAGAAAATAAAGAAGCAGGTAATATATGTAATCCTGAAGAATGTTCATATATTGCTTTCTTTAAATTAACTTTTTGATTAAGAACATCATGTATTGTATATTCTGGTTTAGTAAAACCAAAATGTAATGCTAAATTAGCACCAGAAAAATTACCATCTACAACTAAAACTTTTTTTCCATATTCTTTAGCTAGAATAAAACCTAAATTTGCAACAGTAGTTGTCTTACCAACACCGCCTTTAATAGATATAAATCCAATTATCTTTGCTCGTCTCATAACTCACACCCTCTTTTTTTAATTATAAGCTTTAACTGTTTTAGCTTTGCTTGAACTTCTTCTTGAATTAACACTAACACTTCTTGAAATAACTCTTGTTTTAATATTTTTTGTTTCAGCCATATCAGAAGTAAAATATTGCCAGCATAAATATTCTTTACCCATTCTAGATTTCTTAAGTAACTTAACTTTATTTCCTTTAAGATTAAAATAAGCAAATGTACCTTGTTGAGATTTTAAAAAATAATCACCTTCTTTCCAATTAGTAGAAACTTCTCTTATAAAACCAACAAAATCTTTCTGAGTTTTAACATGTCTATTTTCTAATTTTAAAATCGGTTTGAATTGATAAACAATAGAATAATTAGGCCTAACTTGCATCACTGTCATCTTATCTTCTATTACCATTTTAAGTATATGTCTATAATAACAAACTTCAAAATTTATAAAGGTTGTGGAAAAATAAGCTTATTCTGGACTAAATTCGTCTATTGTAGGCGTAAATTCTTTATAATCTTTAATAGTTCCTCTTAATTTTAAATAATCTCTAGCAAGAATCCAAAACAATAAACCTAAACTTTTTTTACCTTTATTATTACATGGAACTACTAAATCTAAATTATTTAATTCATTATTTGTATCACACAAACCAATAACAGGAACACCAATTCTTGATGCATCTAAAACAGCATTTTTATCTGGAAAAGGATCAGCAACAAAAATTAATTTTACTTCCATAAAATTTTCTAAATCTGTATTTGTTAATATTCCTGGAGGATATCTTCCAGCAAATTGTTTTACGCCAGTATATTTAGCAAAAGTCTTAGCACATTTCCAGCCATTTTCTCTTCTGCAAACAACAAGAATATCTTGAGGTTCATATTGTGCTAACATTTTAGCAGCTAAACCAATTCTTTCATCTACTTTTTGAATATTAAGAACACTTAAACCATCAGGTCTAATTTTATAAATAAATTGTTGCATTGCTTTAGTTCTAAATTTAGTACCTATATGTAATCCAACTTTCAAGTACTCATCAACTGGAACTAACTTAGTTTCTTGTTCTGCCATTTTAGTATTAAACCTAGAACTCTTATGCTTCTTTATTGCCTAAGCATTCTCGGCTATAAGAAATTGAAAATTTAAAGGATTTATAAACCTTACTACTTACTATCATTAATAATTTTAATCTCTTCATAGATCTTATGAAGTCTTTTAATAACTTCTTCAGAATTTTTATCTCTATTTAATTTAATCAAAGGAACACCTAATCCAACAATCATGTCAACATAACTAGTTTCACTAATAGCAACAATATTCATCTCTTTGTCAGATAAAAAAGAAATATTAGAATTAAAATCAGAAATATCTTTGCAGTCAACAACTGCAGTATTAATTGCTTTCTTATCAATTGCTTTCCCATATTCTCCAATAATAGAATTTAAAGAAATCAAACATTTCTTTCCAAATTCACTTTTCAATTTCTTATAATGATCTAAATCACTTTCCACAAATGGATTTTCTACATAACAAACACTATATTTATCTATTAACTTAGAAACAAACTTAAGTTGTTCTTCAGTATTTAACTTCCTGTCATTATAAACATAATCTGGATCTTTAAAATTATTAAATTTAACACCAATTCTTAATTCAAAATCAATTAAATTATGTTCTTCATCAATACATTCTTTAATTAAAATTAAAATATCTTCTTCTTTCATAGAATCTAAATTTTTTAATTTTTTATTCAATAAGTCAATAACATCTCTATTAGCACTAATTGCAGCATCAAAACTTTTAGCATTTAAAGAAAATAAAATAAATTCAGAAATACCAATAGATTTAGAAATAAGTACAGACATAGGTCTAGGAACCTGTTTTACTCCTGGATTAAAAAATTTCCAAGGTGAAGTTAAAGAGTTAAATAAAGCCTTTTCTAAAGAATAATATCTTTCTTCATCTAACCATTTCAAATTGTTCTTTAATTTAATAAAATCCTGAAAACTATTTAGATTAAAATCCTTTAAAGAATCATTTAATTTAATAACTTCGCTTTCATTAAAATTATTTTGTAAAGAAATCTTTTTACTATCTGTAGAAATTATAAGTTCAGGTTTTAAAAATAAAAAACCTTTAGATAACTTAACATTTTTAATAATCATAAAAATAAGAAAAATATATAATATAAAAACCTTATGAAGCTTTTTTTGGCATAGGTCTAACAATGTCTAAAGGAATTAAATCTTTTTCTAATTCAAGTTTAGCAATTTCAATTGGGTTAAAATTTATTGCTTCTAGTTGTGCTTCATCTAGTTTAACTAATATTGGAGCTCCTTGTGAAATTTGTAATGCTCTAGCACCTAAGAGTCTTGCTCTTTCATATTTTGTTAAGTCTTTCATTTTAATGCCTTCCTTAACTCTTTACTTTTTTTAACTGCAAGTTCTACCATATTATCAATTTCATCTAAAGTTAATCCTAAATCTCCGCCTTTTTGTAAAGCACATGGTGTTCCATCTTCTGAAACAGCAATAGTTAATCTAGCATCAGCTACTTTTTCTTCTTCAGGAAGAGGATCAACTACTAAATGACTTCCTATTTTTAAAACAGTAACTGAAATTGGGAATTTTTCTAAAGGCAATGAATCTTTAGTTTTTTGATCATAATCAACTTTCTTATCAACAACTTTAGGAAATTTAGCATCTTTCAATGCAGCTAATGCAGCCAATGCACCAGCATCAAATAAATTTCCAGCATCATTTATCGGATAAATATCAATTAAAACCATCCACATTGATTCTCCTTCTTTTATACACAATTTTTTAAAATTCAAAGCTTTACCTTCTCTAATTGCTTTATCAATTACTCTTGATAATTCAATTGAATCAATTCCTGGAGGTCCAGGTTCATGTTCAGAACTACTCATAGGTAAAAGTTCAAGATTAACAACAATAGTTCCTTCATCAGGATTATCAGCATAAGGTTCTCCTATATCTAATTTAATTCCAGCAACAACTTCAGTTGTTCCAATTTTTACTCTTGCAGAACCTTCTGCACTTTTACTAGAAATTCCATATTCTACAGAAACATCTCTATATTCATCAAACTTTCTTCCATCAAGTCTAAAACCTTTGCTGTACAAACTTAAAATGTAATCTCTAACAATATTACTCATTTTCTTCTCCTACTTGTTGTTTAGCTTGTTTACCATCAACTTTGAATTTTTCTTTAAGAGCTTTAATTTGTAATTTTTTAATTTCTTCACAACCTTTTCTTGCTAATTCTAAAGCTTTTCTTAATTCTTTTTTATCAACTGGTCCATCCATTTGTAATAAAGTAATTTCTCCAGTTCTAGTTGAAAATGCAGTTGCAATATCTGTTGCATGACCTTCATAATCTTCTTCTTCTTTATTTAAATCTAAAACAACTTTACCGCCAACTCTTCCAGCAGCAACTGAACTAATCAAATCTTTCATTGGAATTCCTGCATCAGCTAAAGCCATAGAAGCAGCAGTTATACCTGCACATCTTGTTCCAGCATCAGTTTGAATTAATTCTATGAAAACATCAATTACAGATCCAGCATAATCTTTTAAATCTAAAACAGGAAGTAATGCTTTTTCAGTAACCATTGAAATTTCTTTACTTCTTCTACTTGGACCTGGTTTAACTCTATTACCACTTCCAGAAAAAGCCATCATATTATAATTACATCTTAAAGTTCCAGAATTAGGATTTTGAAAAGCTGCAGGATATAATTCTCTTGGACCATAAACAGCTGCAACAGCAATTGTTTTTCCAATCTTAAACATTGCACTTCCATTTGCTTTTTCTACTACACCAACTTTAGCTTCCATTGGTCTTAATTCATCAAACTTTCTTCCATCTACACGTTTTTCATACGCCATTTTTTTCACTCTCAAAATATTCTTTTATCCTATCAGTTAAACCTGAAATATGACTTTCATCTTCTATTTTTTTAATAACTTTTACAGCTAACATTTCTTTTTCTGGCTCTTCACCAGCTAACCAAACAATTCCATTTTGACCAACCATTAATTTACATCCAGTATATTCTTTAATCATATTAATCATGCTGCCTTGTTTACCAATTACTCTTGGAACTTTTGTTGAAGAAATTTTTAATATTCTACCAGGACCTAATCTTCTTAATCCTGGTCCCTTAGTACTTAAATCTATAACTCTAGCACCTGCAACATTAACTATTTCTGCAACAATGTAATCACCATAATCAAAAAATTTACTTAAGTCTACTCCTCTTTCAATAAAATCAGAAGTAGCATCTTTCAAAGATAAACTAGCTTCAAATGGCCAGCCTATATCTAATCTCCATCCACCCATACCAACATTTACAACTTCACCTATTACAAGATCTCCTCTCTTAGGTAAATATGGTCCAGATAAAGGAACAATCTTAACTAATCTACCGCTAACATTTGTAATACCTAATTTAGTAGAAATTAACTTTTCTCCATCTCTAAAAACGTCATTTCCAGGAAGATAATCCATTCCTTCAGCTAATTCTTGCCCAGGAACCACAATTTCTTTGTCTTCAACCAATAATTTTCCCATTTTTACTTCGTCCTTATCACTCGTACATCAACAGTACCCTTAGCAATCCTATTTAAAGCTATCTCTAATTCTTCTTGAACTCCAGAAGGTATTTCAACTTCTAAAATTAAGCTTCCATCATTATCCCAATTCTCTTTTAAAATCTTCCCATATTGTTTAATAATAGAATGAACTTTTCCAGAATATTCAGGTGGAACTTTAACACTTACTTCTCTAACTTCTAACTTTATAGGTATTATATAATTAATAGCTCTAATTACTTCTTGCATTTGATGTTCAGCAGGTTTATCAGAATCTATTTTTACTTTAGCTTCTTCTAAACAAGCCTCAATTCTAGTTATTGGATGAGGGTTTCCAGTCTTTGGATCAATAGTATTTCTGTGAATTAAAGCAACAATTTGTTTTTTCTTATTTTCTAAATTATCTCTCATCATATCTGTAGTCATTGGAATTTGTGCTTCTCTAATTATCATTTCACAAACTTTAATTTGATCTTTAGTACCAAATAATTTTTCTAATTCATGTTCAGAAGCTCTTATTCCTTTTTTTGCATCATAAAAAACTTCATCTACAACTAAAACATCATTTAAAGAAATAGACTTTCCAGATCTAAATTGATGAGCTTTTTCTGCATCTACAAGAATCTCATAATTCTTGTTTCCTTTTTTTACATGAATTACTACAGATTTATCTAATTTAGCCATAAATATTAAATTTTCTTAGCAAGCTTTCTTAAATTTTCTCTATCAATTCTTTGGAATTTTTTATCTTCCACACTTATAAAAGCTCCATCTATTTTATCAGGATCAAAATCTTTTGCAAATACTTTCTTAAATGCAGAAAGTGCTAATTTCAAACCTTGTTCAATTGTAAGATCATCTTTGTATTCTTTTTCTAAAATTTCTTTTAATTGTGCTTCATTTTCTCCAACAGCTGTAGCTTTATATTGGTTGTAAATACCAGTTACATCTGTAAGATATAATTGTGGACCTAAAATATCTACACCAGCAAATAAAACACTAACACCAAATGGTCTTGCACCACCAAATTGAGTAAATGATTGTTTTAAATCTGCTACTTCTTTAACTAAAGTGATCATATCAATTGCAGTATCATAAGTAACTCTATGTTGTTGTGCCATTACTTGTGCTCTTTCAACTAGTACTCTTCCATCCATAATATAACCAGTAGCACTTGCACCTATGTGATCATCAACTTGGAAAATTTTTTCTACACTAGAAGCTATAACTAAAGGCTCAATAATTTTCTTATCTGATAATAACAAAACTCCATCCTTACAAACTACACCTAAAGAATTTGTACCTTGTCTAACAGCTTTTTTAGCATACTCTACTTGAAGTAATCTGCCGTCTGGACTAAACATAGTACTACTTCTATCATATCCCATCATTTGATGATTTAAAGTTTGTTGCATTTAATTCAAGCCTCCAAAAATAAACTTACTTCTAGCCTTATTTATCATACCTGATAAACCTAAACTCCTAATAACTACATCCCCCTTATTAATCTTTCTAAGAAAACAAAAACTTGCCTTCAACATATCTACACCTTTAGCACTAACTTTAACAATTCCTTTATTATTTTCATATTCTATAAAATCCAAACCAGCTTTTCCTAATCCTTCTAAACCAAAAAAATTCTTAAAATTATTAATAATTTCTAATTTAATATCACTATAACTAAATTTTTCATCTGAAATTACTTCATAAACTAAATATCTCTTTTTCTCTTTCAAACTTGGCATTAAAGTTTTAGGTTTTTTTCTTTGTGATTTGTTTGTCATTTCAAATTCCTTAGAGAATGTTTTCCTCTTAATATTTAAGAAAAGTTAAAAATTTATAAAGCTTTCTTTATCAATTTATTTAAAAAAATTGTAACTTAATTTAAACACAATTTAATTAAAAAAGAAAATTAATTCTTGCATTTACCTGCAGATCCTGCATTGTAAATAGATTGAATTTCACTTTGACTAAGAGCCCTGTTAAATATTTCTACTTCATCTAAAATACCATATAAATCTCTAGATCCATCCATAAACTTAGGAGAATGACCTAAATAAATATTAGTAGTATCATTTAAAATAATTAAACCACGATCAGCAGCATTAGTAATGGTTTTAGTAGCAACATTTTGTCCATTTAAATAAATTTTATTATTAGCACCATCAGTAGTAACAGCAACATGATACCAAGTATCCAAAAGTAAACTACTAGTACTATAAACAGCATTATTAGCATGATACTTTCCATCTGGACTTGTATCAAATCTTAAAGCACCATTATTATTAACTGTTAAAGCAAATGAACGCTCATTAATATTTTCATCCCATTTAGTGATAATTGAATAATAATCATTTGAACCAGGCAGCTTATCTAATTTAACCCATGTGTCTGCTGTAAATCCTAGAACATTTGATGTCCTACCAGCAGTATTAGGTAAAATTAATTGATTAGCAGGATTTACAGTAATAGATAAACGATTAGGACCACCAATAAATTTCAAGGCATTGCCAACAATACCAGCAACATAAGCATTAGGAGCACCTGGTGAATTAATAAAATAAGATGTTTCCAAAGCACTAACTTTACTAAAATAAACATTATCTCCAGTCCACCAGCCAATCATTCCACTAGGAGGACTTATACATGAAGGCATATTTACTACACCTGTATTAACTCCGACAACCTTGCCAGTAGAATTATCAGATTGACTAGTACAAGCAACTGCAAATATTGATAATAAAATTAAACTAAGAATAATTAAAAATTTTTTCATAATTAATATTTAGTTAAAATCAATTATATATACTTAAGTTAAAACTATAAAGTAGTAAAGTTTAAAGCATCTTTAGCTTCTTTTCCAGTCATACCTAAAATTCTTAATAAAGATAATATATCATTTGCACTTCTTAACTCAAATTGATTAGAAGCAAAACTAAAAAACAACATTTTAACTTTATATTTTCTACATAATTGAATATTTTGTCTGATTCTACCAATCATTAATGAATTATCTAAAGTACTTAAACTAAAACCAATTGCAACATTTTTCTCCTTACATAATCTAGTTAAAATATGATCTAAACCTCCAGCTCTAAAATGTAAAGAATCTTTATGAGTATTAACATGTGGATTAACTAAAATTTTAATTTTACCAGACTCAACTAATTTTCTATTTTCGCTGTAATCACTAGAAGCAAAAACAATTCCTAATTTACTAAATTCATTTTGATAATATATATTAGAAAAACCTAACTTTTTAGCAAACTCTTTTAGTTCATTGCTTCTCTCAGCCAAAACAATATCATAAAACATAAATAAATCTTATTAAACAAAATTTAAAAAGGTTTACAAATTGAAATATATCATGAAAGTTCCAAAACATTTAGGTGTAATCATAGATGGTAATAGAAGATTTGCCAAAAGACTGATGAAAAACCCTGAAAAAGGCCATGAATGGGGATATAAAAAAGTAAAAGATCTAATAGATTGGTGTAAGGAATTTAAAATTTATGAAACAACAATTTATGCTTTCTCATTAGAAAATTTTGACAGACCAAAATTAGAATTTGATTACATAATGAAACTTTTTGAAAAAGCATTTAATGATTTAGAAGAAGATAAAGAAAAAATTAAAGATATGCAAGTAAGATTTGTTGGTAAAATAGAAAAATTCCCAGAGAAATTACAAAAATCAATGCATTCATTAATGGAGAAAACAGAAAATAATAAGCCATTTAAATTAAATTTTGCAATGGCCTATTCTGGAAGAACTGAAATTATTGATGCCACAAAAAAAATAGCAGAAGCAGTAAAAAATAATTCTTTAAAAATAGAAGAAATAAATGAAGAAAAATTACAGGAAAATCTTTATTTAACTTCTAATGCAGATTTAATAATAAGAACATCCGAATCTAGATTAAGTGCATTTTTAACTTGGCAGTCTACTTATTCTGAATTAATATTTCTCCCAGATGTTTTATGGCCTGAATTTGCAAAAGAAAATTTTGTTTCATGCTTAGAACAGTTCTCAAATAAAGATAGAAGATTTGGAAAATAAATTAATCACTTAAACTTCTATAAGGATTAGGCCTTTTTGGAGGAGGTTGCCTTGGATTACAGCACCTTATTGAATCATATCCTCTAACATTATTTGGTTGTAAAACCCAACAATATGGAATAGAAGTTCCAGAATTACACGTAATACTACTTGAACAAGCAGCAACATTTCCATTTTGTAATCTTATATTATCACAATTATTATAACCAACTTGATTACAATATTGATTTCCATTCAAAGTAGTAGATCTTATAGTACTATTAGATAAATCAAAATCTCTACATGGATTAGTATTGACTATGTCTACAGGTATTGAAGTAGTTCCTCTTGTAGGTCTTATTCTAAAAGAACCAATTAAATTTCTAAATGTTGGAACAAAATTTCCCAAAGTTGTTAATGGGGGAGGATCATCTCTAACACAAATTTCAATAACAAAATAACGATCATGAGAACCAGGCCTATTTGGGTTTGGTAAAGTATAGAATCCTAAATAAGTGACTCTAACATTTCCAATAAAAATCTGATTACTACCACTAATATTTCTCCACCTGTCTGGACCAACAGTAGTATAATCTCCGGAATTACTAAAAAAAGTTCCAGGAGGATGAAAAATAGTGTAATTTACAGAAATAGTGTAATCTACTCCATTTATATTAAGAATAAAATTATCTAAAGCCTCAAATCTATTCGGGTATGATCCAGAACCTAAATGATTATATCCAAAATTTATTGTTCCAATTTCTGTTCTTATAGAATTTGTAGACTGAGAAAAAGTATAATTATCACACAAATAGTCTCCAATTCTAACAGAACTTCCAGTCACATTTTGCACAGAACAAGAAATAATAAAAATAGACAACAAGATTAAAAAAATAATAATTAAAAATTTACTTTTCATTTTATTCAAATTTCACATTTACCAGAATAACCTATATTTTGAATAGATTTTATTTCATTAGCAGATAAAACTCTATTGTAAATAGAAATTTCATCTAAAGTTCCCCAGAAGTATTTAGGTGATCCACCCCATTCTGGACTATAACCAAGATATGTAGGAGTATTTTGATTTACAAATAATCCTGGATGACCTAATTCTTTAGAATCAACTTCTTCACCATTAACATATAAGGTACTAACTGCAACATTTTTAGCTGCATTATAAGAATAAGTTACAGCTACATGATTCCATTCTTTTACTTTAACAGCTCCACCTTCTACACTATTATCGGAATAGAAGCTACCATCTGGAGAAGTATCAAATCTAATAGTAGAATATCCATCAAAATTTCCATCATTAGGATCATAATTAACTATTAATGATAAGACTCTAGAAGCATCTTGTCTTTTATTTTTAGAATTATCATCCCATGCTGCAATAATTGGCATATAACCATCTAAAACTTCAGGCTTTACCCAAGCTTCAATTGTAAAAGATTTAGGATAAGTTTTAGCAAAATTCAAATTATTAATAAGACCATAAACACGTTTACCATCATAACCAAATCCTCTTCCAGTAATACCTGGAACATATTTAACATCATTATCTAATTTTATAGAATAATAAGGGTTTATTTTATCTTTGCCCTTATCTTCAGCAGCCCACCAATGTACTATTCCTTCAGGTACAACAGCGCAAGGATTAGAAGCTCCTGTATAACTCTTAAGCAATGTAGCATATCCTGTAATTCTCGATTCAGAATCTAAATTCAAACTAAAATATAATCCAATTGCAGCAAAAACAACAACAATAGAAAATAAAACTCCTGCAACAACTCTCTTTTTCACCATTATAATATTTATAACGCAGACCATATATAAAGATTTCGTAAACTCAAAGAACTAACTTAATAATTTTTTTAACACATTTATTAACATTATCCCTAGTAGTATCTATAACAATTAAATTATGTCCTTCTTCAATAGCTTCAATTTTACAAACATCAAATATTTGAGAATCTAAATTCTCTTTTATTTTAACATCTGAATAACTACGTTCTTTCAACCTTTTTTTTAATACTTTAAGATCACATTCACAAACAACGCAGTAATCAACATAAATTTTAGGAATATAATGGCTTAAATGAGAATCAATAACTAAACTATTTTTAGAATTTTTAATAACTTTAATTAATAATTTAACTAATTTTTTAACATCAACTTCATAAGTGTCTAATTTCTTAATGTATTTACCTCTTAATTTGTTATCTTTAATAAAATTATTAACATCTAAGTATTTAGCTTTTAGTTTTCCAGCTAATTCTTTGCTTATTGTAGTTTTGCCGCTTCCAACACTGCCAGTAACAATAATTATCATAAAAATATTAGTTTAAAAGAATTTATAAAGATATCAAAAACTTTTATATAGAAAGCAAATAACAAAATTGTATGTTATATCAGCCGTCAAGTTTAAGTTCTTTAATAGAAAGTATTAATTCACCAGAATTAAGATTAGTAAGATTAAAACAAGCAGAAGAAATATCAAAAAATATAAATGAAGAAATAGATTTATTAGTAGAAAAAATAAAAACAAATTCATTTGATTCAGCATATGAGCAATTATTAGTAATTGAAAATCTAAGATCAATATTAACACCAATAATAAATGATATAAGAAATTATGTACAGGAAATTATTGACGCTACAAAAATACTTTTAGAATATTTTACAAATATAAAAAATTTAGATTATGTAGCTAAGATAATAGAAATACAAACAAGATTAATGGAAATAATAGAAAGTCTGGTATCATGTTCAAAAATTCTAGAAAATATAACTAGATATTACAAATTAACAAATGAAGACAATTTAGATAGAGAAAAAAACATGAAAAAAATTAATAATCCAACAATAAGTAATATATTATTAATAATAAAGCAAAGCTTAGAAAACACATTTAAAGATCAGAAAATAAAAAAAGAAGTTGAATCTATATGGAAAGAACTAAATGAAATAAAGCAGATATTAGCTTATTAAAGTGCCTCTAAAAGTCTTATCTTCTAAATATTTCTTAACATTGTCTAGTTTTTCGCCATTTATTATTAAAGTTTTAATTTTAGCTCTACAAATTATCTTAGCAGCTGCTTGATCTAATATAAAGTGTTGTCCTGCTTCATATTTTATTTTATTAACAATTTCCAAGAAATCATAATAATTAATATTTTTAATTAAAATAGCATTCTTGTACTTCAATGGATTTTTATCATATAAACCATCTACATTTGTTAAATTTACAAAAATTTTAGCACCTAAATGTTCTGCAATTTGTGCAGCATCTCCATCACTAGTCATATTTGGTTGAAAACCTAATGCACCGCAAATAACTAAGCTAGATTTTTTAAGTTTATTATCAACATCTTTAAGCTCTTCAGGAATTTCTCCTTTTATATTAAAAAAACCAGAAACTAATTTTGCATTTAATTTAGTAGCTGTAATTCCAATTAAACTATAAAACATTTCATCTTTTGTTTCATGTTTTAAAGCAGAAATATAATCTCTAGCAGTTTTTCCGCCGCCAGTAACTATAACAATTTTATAATTTTTAATTAAAGATTTAATAAATAACTTAAAATTATGTAAATAATTATAATTAACAGTATTAGGAACTATTAAACTGCCGCCTAAAGAAAACACAATCACCTGCTTTTTCATATAGAAAATAAGATTATTTAGTAAATAAAGATTTCTATATAGGAAAAATTTATAAATAAATTACGAAGAAAAAATGTATGAGAATACCCATACTTTACCAATTAGAAGATTGCCCATATTGTAAGCTAGTAAAAGAAAAATTAGAAGAAAAAAATATTGAATATCAAAATGTAAATGTTATTAGAAGTAGAGAAGATAAATTAAGAAAGGAATTATTTGAAAAAAGTGGAGTTCCTACAGTTCCAGTTTTACAAATAGGAAATAAGTATATTGGTGAGTCTAAAGACATAATTAAATATTTAGAAAAAATCCCTTAACCTTTTGTTCTAGAAGTTATAAGTTTCTAATCAACAACAAATAGTTCATTATCATGGTCTACGTCAAAAATTCCAATTCTAGCTCCTGCATCCAACCAAGCATGAGCATAACTTAATGCAGCTAAAGCATTTACATAATCTTTCTTATCCCTAAAATATTTAGCATCAGAAACATATCTTTTAGCCATATCTACAAAATCGTCAGCAATTTTCTTAGAATCAAATTTAACATTAGGATTAAACTTTACCTTTTTTAAAGCCCTGTTCGTAAGGTCAAAATACCTGTCTAATTTCTTATCTGTAACTTGTTTCATAATGCTAATTATTAAAAGATAAACTTATAAGTTTTATTAAGAAACCAATAAATATGGCAAACAATAGAGAAAGGAGAAATTTTGTAAATCTTGTTACACAAAAGGTTCTACCATTTTACGCAGGTATACAAGGTTTCATAGTAGGCTCAGCAGATCACAATACTGAAAGATTATGCGAAATAGTAGAAACTTTAGACCCTTCAAGAAATCTAGCATACCCAAACAATTCAATCCCACTAATTTTAGGAATAGGCACACTTTCCGTTATGGCAAGTGGTATAAATTATGCTTTTAATAACGATCCAGAAAGAGCAACTAAAATAGGTTTAAGTACCTTGGGATTAGGAGCATTAACTTATGCAGCAACATATAGTGGGTTATTAAGTGCAATTCTAGAAAAATTCTAGCCAAACATATTCATTAAACCAGGTTTAACTTTATCAGAAGATTTATTTTCAGCTTTTCTTTCAGAATTACCAAATCTATCTTGATTTATACTATCTTTTTGTCTTGCAACAAAAGTATCATTAGTCTTTTTTTGTTCTTGTTCTTTAAATGAATCTTGTACTTTTTTCTTCCAATAATCAATGTCTTCTTGTGTAGCTTTACCAAATTCAGGTTTTTTTGGTGTAGTAATTTCTTCTTTCATTAATTTAGTTTGTAATCTTCTTTTATTTTTTAAATAATTTCCACCAATTGGGTCTTGACTTGCTTTTTTTCTTCTCTTATTCAAGATTAAGAAACTAAATCCGCCAAGTAAGACGATCATAAAAACAAATAATAAAGCTTTTTTACCCATGCTAAAACTAGTTCCATCTGTAGAATCAGAAATAGTTCTACCTGTCAAAGAAGAAAATAAAGAAGGAATTTTAGTTATTTTAACAGCATCAAATACTTTATCTAAAGTTGGTAACTTAATATTATAATCTCCAGGTTCAAATAATTTTCCTAATTTAATTTCAGTTGTATCTCCAACACCTAATTTTAATTTAGCATTTTTCTTATTATCATTTCCAATTATGTCAAGTAATCCTTCATAAGGAACATTCCCAGTATTTTCAACTACTAAATTTTCTCCAACAATTTTAGCATCCAATTTATTATATTCATTAATTCTAAAATTACTTTCACTTTCTAAACCTAAACCAGAAGCTTTTATTTTCCAATCTCCAGGTAAAGCATCTTTTGGAATAATTACTTCTGAATCAACACCTGTAGTAACAACTTTAGAAATTTTAACTTTGTTTTTCGTATCAACAATATTCACACTAATACTTTCTCTTATCAAATCTCCAGCTTGATCAAAAACATTTGCTTTTAATATTAAAGAAGCACCAGGATTAAGATTACTAGGTGAAGTTTGAACATTTAAAGAAGTAGGAATAGCTTTAACACTATATTGAACATCTTCACGAATGTAATTGCCTTCTTTATCACTAGCAATAATTTTAATATTATGATTTCCGCTTTTAGCTTTGCCATCAATGACATTAGTAACAGTAAATGAATCTAGATTATTAGATAATTCTTTACTAACAACTTGATTTTCAAAATAGAAATCAACTAAAAGATTAGCAAGTTGTTTATTTTTTTCACTAGCAATATAACCTTTCAAACTTAAAGTTTCACCAGGATTATATAAAGGCTTATTAAGATTAGCAACAATATCTAAATTACCTGTAAGTTGTAGTTTCAATGAACCAGTAAAATCTTTAGTATTTCCAAAATTATCTTTTGCAACAATATTTAAATCATAATTGCCAGGTGGAAAATTATTTAATGTTTTTTTAAAATCGAAAAATCCTTCATCAATTTTAGCTGTATCTAAAAATAAAACTTTTCCATTTTTAATAAAACTAAGAATAGCTACACCATCAACTGCTTGTCCATTTTGTTTTGAAACAGTTCCTTTAATTATTAATTCTTCTCCTAATTGAAAAGAATTAGAATTTGATTCAAAATTTCCGTTTAATTGGTCACTTACTTCAAATGCATTAAATTCTTGTTTTTCTAAAGCAGCACTTGAGTTGCTTTCACTTAATTCTGAAAGTTCTCCTATAATTTTACAGCTTCCTTTCAAATCCATAGGTAAAGTAACATATCTAGAAAAGTCACTTGCTTTGTTAGCTTTTAAATTTAAAACAAAAGCACCTAATTGAGAATTGCTGCCACCGCAGCTTAAAATTAAATCTAAATTAACTCTTAAATCTGTAGATTGAACAACACTTCCAGTAATTAAAACTCCATCTCCAAGATTATACTTTGTAGTTGAAAAACTATTTATTGTAATTGCTGCATTTACAAATGGGATAAAAAGCATTATTACTAGAATTAAAGCTAAATATTTCACCACTTTCATAATAGTACATTAAGTCCTAGTTCCTTTATAAAGTTTGTGGGAAAGAAAGATGAAATTCGAAAACTATATATACAATTTCAATTATAAAAATAAACATGGTAGCAAATAATAATTTAAATAAAATTAAACAAATAGTTACCACTACGTACTAATTTTCTGCATAGTTTCAATATTAAAAAGTTTAGGAGGTTAAGTTTTATATACTAAAAACATACACAAAAAACAATGGACAAAAATCAAAAAGAATACTTAGATAATCTAAGGCATACTTGTGCACATTTACTAGCTAAAGCTGTAAAAGATTTATGGCCTGGAACTCATAATGCTATTGGACCATCTATTGAAGATGGATTTTATCAAGACTTTGATTTTGGTACAGCAAAAATTTCAGAGGAAGATTTTCCTAAAATTGAAAAAAGAATGAGGCAGATTGTTCAAAATTGGAAAGACTTTAAATTTGGTGAAGTTACAATTGCTGAAGCAAAAAAACTCTTTAAAGATAATCCTTACAAACTGGAATTAATTGAAGAATTTGCTAAAGATGGGAAAAAATTATCAACAAATAATCCAGGAGACTTTTTAGATCTATGTAAGATGGGACATATAGAAAATCCTTCTAAAGAATTACAGCATTTCAAATTATTAAAAGTTGCAGGAGCATATTGGAGAGGAAATGAAAAAAATAAAATGCTTACAAGAATTTATGGTACAGCATTTGCAAGAAAAGAAGAACTAGAACAGCATCTAAAAATGCTAGAAGAAGCTAAGAAAAGAGATCATAAGATTTTAGGAGAACAATTAGACTTATTTATGATAAGTGATAAAATTGGAAAAGGTCTTCCTCTTTGGCTGCCAAAAGGAGAAATAATAAAAAAAGAAATTGAAAATTTCGCAATTGAAACTGAAAAAAAATATGGATATATAAGAGTTTCAACACCACACATTGCAAAAGAAGAATTGTTCATTACATCTGGACATTTACCGCATTATAAAGAAAGCATGTATCCACCAATGAAAATGGATGATGGAACTTATTATTTAAAAGCAATGAATTGTCCACTGCATCATATTATTTACAAGAGAGGAATGAGAAGTTATAGAGAATTACCATTAAGAATTGCTGAGTATGGAACAGTTTATAGAAATGAATTATCTGGAACACTAGCTGGATTGTTAAGAGTAAGAATGTTAACAATGAATGATGCTCATATTTATTGTACAAAAGAACAAATTGGTGAAGAGATTGAATCAGTAATTAAAATGATTAAAGAATACTACAAAGTATTTGGGTTCGAGAATTATTATATGAGACTTTCTTTATGGGATTCTACAAATAAAGAAAAATATATTGATGAACCAAAGAATTGGGAATATGCAGAAGGAGAATTAAGAAAGATTTTGAAAAAGTTAAAAGTTGAATTTGTTGAAGCAAAAAACGAAGCTGCATTTTACGGTCCAAAAATTGACATTCAATTTAAAACAGTAACTGGAAGAGAAGAAACTATGTCTACAGTTCAACTGGATTTTGCTGCAAAAAAGAGATTCGAATTAGAATACAGCGATAAAGAAGGGAAACAAAACAACGAAGTCTTTGTAATTCATAGAGCGCCGTTATCAACTCATGAAAGATTTGTAGCATTTTTAATAGAACATCATGCAGGAAAATTCCCAGTTTGGTTAGCTCCAACTCAAGTATCAATTATTACAGTAGCAGATAGACATATTGATTATGCAAAAAAACTAAAACAAAGTTTAGAAGAAAATAATGTTAGAACTGAATTAGATGATAGAGCTGAAAGTATAGGTAAAAAAGTAAGAGATCATCAACAAATGAAAGTTCCCTATATAATAACAATTGGAGATAAAGAAATAGAATCTAATATTTTAGCAATAAGAACAAGAGATAATAAAGTTCAAAATTTAAAAAAAGAAGAATTCATTAAACAAATATCAAAAGAAATAAAGGAAAAGTTATGAATATCTCAGAAAAAATAAAGAGTTTAGATAAAAAAGTAGTTTTAATTTTTCTAGCAGTTTTTCTATTTCATTTAATATTTCAAACAGTTTTTTTCCAAACACTAACAGAATATGATCACGATAGAGACTTAATTATAGGAAAAGAAATTTATGAAAGAGGAACAATTTCTTATTTTGGATCAGCATATATAATTAATCCGCCATTAAATTATCTAATGCATGCCAGTTTAAATTTTCTCTCAGGTGAATTTATTTATTTACATCATCAAATTTTTGAAATAGTTATGTTCTTTCTAGCACTAGTTTTAATATATTTTATAATGTTAGAATTAACAGCAAATAAAAAAGTAGCACTTTATACATTTTTAATATCAAGTTTAGCTTGGTCATTTACTTTTGCAACAGCAATAAGATCTTACTCATTAACACTATTATTTGGAAATCTAATTATATTTGCTTATATAAAATATTTAAAAAAACCAGATTGGAAATGGGCAGTAATAACAGGAATTGTTCTAGGTCTTGGAATGCTTGCAAAAACAAGTTTAGCATGGTTAGCAATGATAATAACATTGCATTTTATATTAAATTATTTTTTAGTTGAAAACAATCTTTCAATATATCATTTTATTGCAATTGGTTTAATAGCTTGGTTAGTATATTCTCCATGGTTAATCTATTTATTTGTAAATGAATTAGCTATGCCTTGGAAATCTATAGATTTTGCTTATTCAGCTCAAGCTTCATGGTTGCAAAACTTTACACCGCCGCCATATTGGCAGATTCATTTAGTTCAGTTCAAATATTGGCCTTATTTATTTATTCCAGCTTTAGTATTTGCAGTTTACAAATTAAAAGAAATAATAAAAAGTAAAGATTATAACAATCCTTATGTTTTTGTTTTAGGATTATTTTTCATTTTACCATTGATAATAAGATTAATACAAAAATTATTACCAATGAATGATGTTAATATGCATCAGTTCTTTTATATTTTTACAGCAATACCATTACTAGCATTATCATATGAAAGTCTTGAAAAAATAAATTGGGAAAAATATTCAAAATATTTAGTTGCTGTATTAATAATATTAAGTATAATTTGGCTGCCAATCCAATTAAAAGATAGAGGAACTTCTAGAGAAGAATATTATAATGCAAATTTCTTTGAATTTGCAGATAAACTAACAAAAGATGATGTAGTTCTATCTCAAAAATACACTTTTTTTAGAGTATTCAGCGATGCATCATCAGAATATACACCAGAATTTAATCCGCAGCAGGCATTAATTTATTCTGCAGATTATTATATAGGTGAAGCAAAAATAGAAAATAGTGCTTTAACATTTATTCAAGAAGTAAATTTACCAAATAATCAAATATTATATGCATATAAAATAGATGCAAAAAAGATATTGCCGGAAAATATCATATTAGGTAAAATGAAAATAGTAGATGAAAAAGAAAACCCAGTAACATTAGCTAAATGTGGCTTTAAATCAACTAATTTAGAATTTATGGGTGTCTCAAATAATAATGGAGAGATAAATACTCCGTTTGCCCAAATAGAGGAAAATTTAATAATAAACTGTGAATCAATAGGTTATGAAAATTTTGCTGCACAAACAGATATTAAAAGCCTGGCAAATTTAAATATAGTAATGAAATCAAAATCTAAATTCAAACACGAAAATAAAAATACAAGGTACTAAAATGTTAGAAAAAATAAAAGAAAATTACGAAAAAATAAAAGAATCTAAGAAGTTTGATAGTGAGGAATTTCTATGTGGTGTATTTGCAATGTCTGAAGTAGCAAAAATAGAAAATGCAGAAATAACATTAGATTTCTACAATTTTAAAACAAAAACAATAACATCTTATAAAATAAATCAAGATGTAGTTTCAGAAGAAAAAAATCAAGATGTATTCAAAAAAGAAGATGCAGAAATAGAAGAATTAAAATTAGAAGAAATTAAAGTAGAATTCTCCAAAGTAAAAGATATAACAGAAGATATTTTATTAAAAAGAAAAGAAATACCTGTAAAAGTAACTTTAATACTGCAAAAAGTAAAAGTTCCAATATGGAATTTAATTTATATAACAAGAAATTTTAATTTAATAAACGTAAAAATTAATGCAATAGATGGAGAAGTAATAGAAGAAAAAACAATTTCTTTATTAAGTTTTGAAAAATCTTAAGGCTTTTTTGCTACAACTAAAATCCTAGGAAACGCAATTTGAGATATAACTGGTAAATGTCCAAGCAGTCTATTTGGTAAAGCTAATTTTGAATTCTTTCTAGGATATTTAAAAACAGGATTGCTAAGATTAGGATCATAATCAGTAATAAGTTCTAACCTAACTATTTTAAGTTTAAAAGAACTCATCCAATTTTCTATATGTTTTGTAGTGAATAATATATAATGTTTATCTTCCATTCCATGTTCTTTATAATTATTATAATGAGCAGAATAAGCTTTTAAAAAGTTAAATAAATAATAGCTGGAATTGTCTGTAACTAAAATTAATTCTCCGCCCTTTTTTAAAACTCTAACCATTTCTCCTAAAACAAATCCAGGATTTCTTAAATGTTCAAATAAGTTTTTAGAGTAAACAATATCAAAAAAATTATTTTTAAAAGGTAATTTTTCTTCATCAACATTGCATTTAACAACATCTTTTCTAGAAGGATAAAGATCTACTAAATGTGTTCCATAAGTTTCATTCCAGCAGCCGATATTAAGAATTTTATTATTCATGAAACCTTTCCACCGCCTTTCTTAAATGGTGATTCAATCATACCAACTAGTTGTCCAGTTCCTCTAACAAAAGCAATAGGAATCATTGCAAATGCATAAGGACTTCCAGTAATAAATAATCCTCTTAAAGTATAATACAAAATTAAAGCAAATGGAACTGCAAATAAAATTAAAATTGGTCTATAAATTATTCCTAAGATTAACAACGGAAGTAAAGAAGCGTAAGTTAAAACAGCTCCTAAAGTTGCATAATCTCTGCTATTTTTAAAATATCTTAAAATATTTCTTCCATACCATCTTCCTTGTTTATACAACTTTTCTAAATTATCAACAGGTTTAACCCATAGTTTTGCATTCTCTAAATATTTAGAAACATAACCAGCTTTCTTAACTCTTTTAGGTAATTCTCTATCTTCTGCAAAATCTAAATGCTCATCATAACCGCCAACTTGCTCCAAAACTTTCTTTCTATAAATTATTGGAAAAGTTTCTACTTGTTGTCTTCTGCTGGCTAATTGTATTTGTACATACAAGCCTTTCTGTAACCAGTTTTTTGTAATAGGAATTACATTTGCTCTTGCACACATTACTTTCTTATCTTGAAATGCTTTATCAATTTCTTTCAAACAATCTTTATCTAATATTTGATCTGCTTCTATAAAAAAAACAAGATTACCTTTAGCATTTTTCCAGCCAACATTTCTTGCATTAGAAACTCCTAATTTTTCTTGAACTACAACATTAAAACCAGCTTCTTTAGCTAATTCTCTTGTTCTGTCTTTAGATTTTCCATCACTTAATAAAACTTCAAATTTTTTCTTAAAAGTTTGTGCTTTAATAGATTTAATTGTATCAGGTAAATTCTTTTCTTCATTTTTAGCAATTATAACAACAGTTAACATTTTTTATAAACCTCTAAAGTTTTCCTTGCATGTTCCTGCCAAGTAAATTTATTCTTAATTAACCACTTTCTTGAGTCTTTTAAAGGTTTTGTCTTTCTATTTTTTATATTCTTTAATGAATTAATTAAATCTTCATAACTATTTATTTTTATTATTGGTAAAGACTTAGCAATTGCAGTATTACCTCCAATGATGTAAGGAACTTCACAAGCCATTGCTTCAATCCACGGCATTCCAAATCCTTCAAATAAAGAAGGAAAAACAAAAATATCTAATGAACTATAAAATTTAGGAATTTCTTTTTCAGGAATAAAACCAACTAAATTAACATTATTAACTTTTAATTCTTTTTTTAATTCAATTAAATTTTCTAATTCTGGTCCTTTACCACCAATTATAAACTCAAAATCTTGAAATTCTTTAGCAGCTTTAATTAACCAATCAGCATTTTTTCTAGAACCTAAACCGCCTAAAAATCCAACAGTTGTTTTCTTGCTTTTTGTAACTTTAACTTTTTTCATAAAATCTAAATCTACACACCAAGGAATAAAAGAAATTTTTCTTTTATCAACATTAAAATAGTTAATAACATCTTCTTTAGCTTCTTCAGAAGGAACAATAATTAATTTAGCTTTTCTAGCAATTCTAGCCATTTTATTCATATACCAAACATAAGAATTTTTTCTATCATTTGCTTTCATAGGAACAGCATCATGTAATGTTACAACTGATTTATTTCTTAATTTCTTAGAAAATAATAAAGGTAAACAAACATCTGGCATTAAAAAATGATAAACATCAGCTTTAGAAAATAAAACTTTTATTGGACAAGAAACTAAATCAAAAAATAATCTTTTAATTAAACTATGAGAACAAACATTTCCATCAATTTTAACAATTTCTAAATTAGTATATTGTTTTAAAGCATCATAAAGTTGTCCTGAAGCCTTATACACACCTTGACCAGAATTAGTATTTATACATCTTCCAACTAAAGCTACTTTCATAAAAAAATCTACTTGTGTTTATTTATAAAAGTTATTAAAGAAGTTTCATTTAGTTCTTCTCCCTAAATGTTTTTTGCTGAAATAATTTTGAGCAAGTTTTGGATTATAGATCCAACCTACTTTTCCTCCTGAATCTATGGAAATCTTACTTGAATAAAGTAAATAATCAATAATCACACAAAACGTTTGATACATCATTCCCTTTGGAAGAGATTCCCAAAGTCTTCTTTTCTTGAACTCACCATCGTGGCCTCTAATAAATTCTTCAACCATAAGTACGGTATCTAAACGAGGAAATCTTAAAATATTTTCAATATCCAAAGGTTTAGCTTCTGTTGTCATGTTATATCAAATGATATAATAAGATATATAAACTTTCCTAAAAAGCCCTTTATAAGATTTATTAAAAGAAGTTCTATATTAAAGTATAATTAAGTTTAAAAAGCAAATAATTTTACCGAATTTATGATAACTACAGCAGTTCTAATTGCAGGTGGAGAAGGTACTAGATTAAGGCCTTTAACAGATGATAGACCTAAACCTCTTGTAGAAATTGCTGGAAAACCAATTCTTCAATGGATAATTGAATGGCTTAAATCTTATGGTATTAAAAAACTAGTAATTGGTGTATCTTACAAAAAAGAAAAAATCTATGAATTCATGGAAAAAAATAATAATTTTGGTTTAGAAGTTTGCTTTAGTGAACACAGTCTAGATGGTGGAACAGCTCAAGGTTTTGGATTAGCAATTCAAAGACACATTAAAGGTGAAGAAAATTTTATTGCTATGAATGGAGATGAATTAACTAATCTAGATTTAGGTGAAATGATGAGAACACATAGAGAAAAATTACCTCATGTTACAATGGCTTTAGCTCCTTTTTCATGTCCTTTTAGTGTTGTTGAAACAGATCCAAAAGAAGGAACAATTGTAGGTTTCAAATATGGAAAAACATTAAGACAAGTTCCTATTAGTATTGGAATTTATATATTTAATAAAGGAATATTATCATTAATACCTGAAAGAGGTTCTATAGAAAATGAAGTATTTAGATCTTTAGCTCAAGAAAAGAAAATGGTACCTTATCATCTAATGTCTGGTGAAGAATGGGTTAGTGTTAATGCACTAAAAGATATTGAAGAAGCTGAAAAAAAATTAGATGAGTGGGGAAGACTTTAAATATAAAGTTTTAAATAATTATAAAATATGTGCATAAAAAATTTATACATAAGAAATTCTATAATCAACTGGCAAAAGAAAAGAACATTAAAAAAAATATGAAAAAAAGAAAAGGAGAATATTCTAATTATAGGAATTGAAAACAACAAGTAAAGCTCTTTTTATAATTTTTATTGGATTTGCTTCAGTTAATAGTAAAAATATAGATAATCTAGATTATTTGGGTCAAAAAATGAGTTTAGAAATACATTTAAACCTTTAGATTAATTATTTATCATGACAACTATTAAAGATATATTATTCGAAGAATTAGAGACTTATGAAAAGAATAAGCCAGATTTACTTAAATCTGCTTTCGGTAAATATGTTCTAATCAAAGGAAAAGAAATTATAAATACTTTTGATACTCAAAACGATGCTATTAAATTTGGAATAGAAAAATTTGGAAATGTTCCTTTTTTAGTAAAAAAAATTGAAGAAATTGAAACAAAGCAAAATTTTACTTCAAATCTTATTAAGGTGAATAACTTATGCCTTCAGTTACAATAGGTTCTCAAGATTTAATTCAAGACGGTCCTATTCTTGAAGTTCATTTTCTTATTTCTTCAGAATTAGAGAAAAAATATAATGAAGATAAAATACCTTTTCCTGCTCCAGTTGTTGTTAAAGCACTAATAGACACAGGTGCAACAACTTGTGTGATTCAAAAGTCAATACCTGAAACACTTAGATTACAGCCTGTTGGAAAGATAAAAATACAAACACCATCATCCAAAGACCATGAATGTTTTCAATATTTTATGAGGATGCATATTCCGATTCAAGGAATTACATATGAAGGTGTATTTATTGCAACACCTCTTGAAGGACAAAATATTGGTTGTTTAATTGGTAGAGACTTACTTCAAAAAGGAATTTTAATTTACATTGGTTATATGAATCAATTCACTTTTTCATTGTTATAAAATAAGTATTGCTTTTTTTATTAAATAAGATATAATAATATAGTTCTATTTCAGTATAACATTCTTATCATTTACAGGAACGTATAAAGTCCCATCTAATTCAAATGCTTTTCCAGGAGCAACATGTAATTCTTTATGAGAATCAGTAGTAGTATAAAGTGATTTCAATCTAAAATCTTTAGTTAATTTTCCTTCAGTTAACAATTTCTTATAGTGACTTCCAGCTAAGAAATCAGAACCTTTGAAATTATCTTTATTTAATCCAAATTTCTTATAAGCTTCATATAATTCTTTAGCTCCATCAACAGCATTCCATTTTGGTTTATAGCCTAAAACTCTTTTCAACTTCTCAAAACCAACATTATAAGATCTCCAATCTTTAGTTGCTCCAGCTGCAATTTCAACTTCACAACCAGGAACAACTTTCTTAACAATTTCAGCAATTTGTTTAACAATAAAGTTTTCAGAACAAACATTAAACACTTGAGTAGCAACTAAACTTCTAGGTGCTTCTAAAACTAAAATAAAAGCTTGTGCAATATCTTCAATATGAACAATTGGTCTCCATGAAGTTCCATCACTTAACATCTTAACTTTTCCTTCAGTATAAGCAAAGCCAACTAAATTATTCAAAACCATATCAAATCTCATTCTAGGAGAAACACCATAAGCAGTTGCATTTCTCATAAATGAAACAGTAAAACTATCATCATCCATTGCACTTAATGCATTTTCAGAATTAATTTTAGAATGTGCATAAACAGTTAAAGGAACTCCAACATGACCTTCAACAATTAATTGATCTCCTTTTACACCATAAGCAGCACAAGAAGAACTAAAAATAAATTTCTTTACACCTGCTCTTTTAGCAGCAGTTGCAACTTGTACAGTTGTCAAATAATTAATATCTTCAGTAGCTCTAGGATCTAAATCACAAGCAGGATCATTAGGAAGAGCAGCTAAATGAATAACAGCATCAAAACCTCTAAGATCATCAACAGTAATATCTCTAAGATCTTTTGTAATTTGATTAATCATTTTAGAAGCTTGATAAGCATCTTGTCTACCAAAAACTTCTTCTGGAAAAAAATCACAATCCCAACCAGTAACTTCATGACCTTTCTTAAGTAATTCATAAGCCATAATATAGCCAATAAATCCATGATTTCCAGTTAAAAGAACTTTCATCTTTTTATTAGGCAAATTATCATAATCAATTATTTTAAATTCAGGTAGAGCAACAATCAATTTCCCGCCATTTCTTAAAAAATTAATTTCTTGATTTCCAATCTCAGTTAAGAATTGGAAAGGTAATACAAATAAGTAATCTGGTTTTCTATTTCTATATTCATCAACAGAAATAATTGGAATTCCTGTACCAACAATATATTTTCCTTCTTTATCTGGATTTTTATCAATTGCAAAGTCAATTAATTTATTATCTATTCCTGCATATTGTAAAACAACTAAACCTCTTGTAGAAGCACCATAAATGTAAACTTTTTTACCTTCTTGTTTTAATCTAGTTAAAGTATCAACTAATTTAGTTTTTATAGTTTCAATTCTTTTAGAAAAATCTTGATAAACTTTAATATCTTCTAAACCTAATTTTCTTTCAACATCTCTTTGATTAAATAATCTTACTTCAGCTCCAGGGAAACCAGTTAAACTACTTCCTTTATGTCTAACATAAGTTCTAATGCTTCCGCCATTAACATCATTTAATTCAATATCAAAAATTTCTAAATTATGTCTTTGAAGTAAATTCTCTAAAGCTAATAATGAATAATATTCTAAATGTTCATGACTAATATTATCAAAAGTATTATTTTCTAGCATTCCAACTAAATAATTCATTTGAATTAAAAAAACACCGTCTTTGTCTAAAACTTTTTTAATATCATCAACAAATTTATTTGGATCTTCTAAATCATAGAACATCGCAACAGCAGTAATAACTTTTGCTTTCTTACCAGGGAATTCTTTTTCAAAAGAAGCAGCATTAAAATAATCATGAATAATTTTTGTATTTCCTTCTTCACCTAATTGAAATAAATTAGAAGGTTCAAAACCAATTGTTTGTATTTTCCTATTATCATAATGTCTTAATAATGTTCCATCATTAGCACCAATATCAACAACAATATCTTTATCATTTAATTTTACTAATTTTTCAGAACATTCTACAACATTCTTAAGAGCTTTAACCATTGTAGTACTTATTCCAGATTTATACCAATATTTTCTATACATAGAATCTTGATCTGTTGTATCTTTTAATTGTAATAAACCGCAGCCATTATCTTTCATAGAACATAAAACTAAATCTAAAGGTCCTCTTAGAGGTTCTTCATTTGTAGATTCAACAAAATTAGTTACACATTGATTTCCTAAAGATAAAATAGGCACTAATTTAGGATTTCCACAAACTCTGCATGTAGTTCTTTCCTTGCTATTAACCATCAAAATTGGTAAAAAAATATAATATAAATAGATTTCTATATTATAATCAGATTGTAAGATCATAAACTTTATATATTACTACTTTAATGTGAAAACAATATGGCAGAATTACCTTGGGATTTACAAAATCCACCAGCAGATGAAGCTGTAGATAATAAATTGTGGAAATTTAGAAGAAGAGTTAATATTCTAGAGTTACCAGGAATGGAACCAATAACAGCAGATCTTTTAACAGATTTAAATTCTGGAGTTCCTGGAATGAGAATTTATATGCCTGGGCAAGCTCCTAAAATAATTTATTCTGAAATTCCAAATGATAGAGAGTTACCTGGCCAACCAAGTTGGAAAGTATTTTTAGAAGGAAAGGCTTACAAAGATAGATGGGAAGGAACACTTTTAAGACTAACAAGAAGAATGGAAATACCTGCCGGAGATCCAAATGATATGACTTTGTTTACTGCAAGAGATCAAAAAGACGGGGCTATGGTTGCTCCTTATGATGAAAACACAGATTCATTTATAATGATAAAACAACCAAGACTTGCAAGAGGAGATGTTCAATTATTACTTCCTTCTGGTTATGTTGGTGATGAAAAATTAGGACAAAAACCTTATCATGCTGCTGTAAATGAATTAAGACAAGAAACAGGTTACAGAGCAACAATATTTGATCCACTTGGGGTTTATGATAAAGATCCAGGTGCATCAATGCAAAGATTACACGCTTATTTAGCAAGAGGTTTAGTTAAAGAAGGTGAAAGAAAAGTTAGAAAAGAAGAAGAAAAAATTGAAGTGGTTAGTGTTCCAAGAGAACAAGCATTAGAATATATTGTTAATAGAGAAATCAGAGATATTCAATCAGCATGTGTGATACAAGCAGCAGATAGACAATTAAGAAAAGAAGGTATAATTGCTTAAATTTTTTATTAATTCTTATCAAAGATTTTTATTGTATCTCTAATCCCATCAACAGAATCTCTTGCAGAAGTTAATCCTAAAGGAAGAGGTAATCTTCTAATTCTACTTAAATCCATTTCTATCTTACGAGGTACATTAGGTCCAATTTTATTACCAGGCCTAATAGAAATTATTTTAGGATTTAAAGCTCTTAATTCTGAAGCAAGCTCATATTTAGAAATTGCTTCTGGTCCACCAAAATTATAAACAATAAGACCAAGGCCACTAGGATTAACTAAAAAAGAAGTTACTGCTGAAACAACATTTCCAATATATAACTCATGTTTTTTCTGAACATCTCCAAATTCAACATCTCCACTAGCATTAAGTATTGCACCTACAAAACGATTATCTAAGTTTCTTCCATTATAGCCATACATAGAACTTAATCTAAAAACAACAGATTTATCATAACGTAAAACAACATCTTCAGATTTTGCTTTAGCACTTCCATAAACATTAATAGGTTTTAATGCATCAGTTTCTTTACAAACTCTATTTCCACCATCATAAACATAATCAGTAGATGCATGAATAAGAATAGCTCCTAAATCTTTAGTAGGACTAACCAAATTTCTTGCGCCACCAACAATTAATCTATCTGCCAACTCAGGATCTTTCTCACAATCAGCAAAAGGTAAAGTCATTGAATTAACAACAACATCTGGTTTTTCTCTACTAATAAATTCAGCAACTGCTCTTTCATCTGTAATATCAAGATAAGTTAAACCATTTCTAGGATTTCTAAAATAAGTTCCAACAACGTTAAAACCAAAACTAGAAAGAGATCTCATTAAAGTGGTTCCAACAAAACTAGAACCGCCAATAATAACAGCTTTATAATCAGATAATCTTTCTTTCATAGAAAAATAACAAAGAAAAAACTTAAAAGTCTAACTATCAAAGTGATTTATAAGAATCTAAAACTCTTTTCATTTCTATATCCCAATTAAATTTCTTCTCAGTTGCTTTTCTAGCATTTTTTCCCATTAAAGGAATTTGTTTAGAATTTTTTAAAAGATCCATTAAAGCCCTAGCTAAATCAGAAGCATTGCTTGGTTCAAAAGCAATACCAGCTTTGTATGGAACAACAAATTGAGTAATATGTTTCATATCAGCACAAACAACAGCTAAACCACTTGACATATATTCAAATAATTTAGTAGGAATTGCAACTTCACAAATAGTAGATCCTTTCATATGAGTAACTAAACCAACATCACACATAGAAATCTGACTTGGTATTTCTGATTTAGTTTTAGGTTGAACTTCTAAAAAATAATCATTTAATTTATATTCTTTAATTTTAGCTTTAATATCATCCCAATATTTTTGATCTCTAACAACACCATTAATTACAAATTTAACATTTTTATATTTCTTAACAACTTCTTTTGCAGCTTCAGGAATTAAATGTATTCCAAAATAATCAATTATAGATCCTAAATATAAAATTGCAACTTTTCCAGTCAAACCATATTTTTTTCTTAATGCATCTCTTTCTTTAAAAGGTCTAAAAACAGTAATATCTGAAGTATTCCAAGTAAAAATAAATCTTTTAGGATTAACATTATATCTCTTAATTAATAAATCAGTTTGTTCTTGTCCTTGTGTAACAACTAAATCAGCATTTCTAGTAATATATCCTTCTAAAAGAAAATATAATTTTAATCCAATATCTTGTACAATATTTCTTTCTTTTAATTCTTCAGCAGACCAAGGATCTTGGTAATCAAAAACAATTTTAACACCTTTAAGACTAAATAATTTCTTAGTTAAAAAAGCAAAAAATGTTCCAGTATGTCTATGTGCATGAATAATTTTAATATCATATTTTTTAACAACTTTAGCTAAAGTTCTCATATAAAAAAAATATAAAAACCAATATGATTTAAAAACAGCTAAGAATTGAATTGGTTTTAATTTATTATAAAGTCTAGTTGCTCTTTCATTTTGATGAACTTGAAAATTATCTTTCCAATAGTCTTTGAAAATTTCTGGATCTTCTATAGAAATAGCATGAACTTCACATCCATGTTGGCTTTGCCATTTAGCTAATTTCATGGATCTAACTCCGCCAAAAAAATGACAAATTTTTAACTTTTTATCCATTAAAAATTCGAAAAGAAAAATAGTATAAAAGGTTATTGGTTAAAATTAAGCAGCTTTCTTTTGATATTTACTAAACATGCCGTCATTTTTACGACCAATAATTAAAAGACCATTTTCATCATAAGGCCAGACTCTTTTTCCATCAACAATTCTATCACCAAA
>DATDZB010000004.1:0-12784 GCA_035288845.1 Candidatus Nanoarchaeia archaeon
TCTACTTCTATCACAATTTAATGTTGAAGCAGCAGGTTGATCTGCAGTAACAGGATTTGTATTAGTTGCAGTGTTAGAACCAGCAGTTTGACAAGTTCCTCTATTTTGAGTATTATAACCATAAAGCGCAGAATCATCAGATCCTCTAGTTACACATACTTCACCAGTACTACATTGATCATTACTAACACAAGCATCACCAATAGTAGCATTTACAAAGTTAATTAAGAATAAACTTAATACTAGAATTAATACTAAAAATAAGCCTCTTTTTAACATATGCTTATAAAAATCAAAGGGATATTTAAAAGTTTTGATTATCTTCCAAGTAATTTAGAAAAAGCTTGAGCAGTTAATTGTGCATCTTCTAATGCATTATGTGTTCCTTCTCTCTTTTTCAATTTAAAATAATCAATAATAAAATCCAAATTCAAAGCACTATGATAATATTTAATTGGAATCTTAACTTTTCCTTTCATAAAATTAAAATAAAATACAGAATGCAAATCTACTATTCTATGGCCAAAATCCCATTTTAATTTATAAATTTTAAAATTTTCTTGTAAAAATGCAATATCAAAATGAACATTATGTCCAGCTAAAGTTTTATCTGAAATTTTATCAGTCCATTCTAAAAATTCTTTAAGTAATTTTTCACAGCTTTTTTTATTTTCTTTAATTTGTTTTCTTGTAAATCCGCAGACAGCAATAGCTTTATCATCAATCTTAGTTCCTTTTCTTAATGTACATTCACCATAAAAAGTATTTTTAGAATTATTAAAATCTAAAGCTCCAATACTTAAAATAGAATTTTTCTTGAAATCTAAACCGCTCATCTCTAAATCAATAACAATCATTTGAATACTTCTCCTGTTTCTTCGCTCCAAAATAATAAATCTAATTCTTCCATAGTAATTCCAATCATTTTACAAAAATCTTTCATTTTTTCTTCAATATCCAAATATGTTTTCTTATTTAATGTTTCTGGCACAGCTTCAATAACATTATGTTTAACCAAATTCTTTAAAATGTGTCTATCCAACATAGCCATTCCATCATGTATTCCTATATTTCTCATAAAATGTACAGATTCTTTCATTCCCATACCTTTTACATTTTCAAATAACCATTCTCTTAATTGTTCTGAATTTTCAAAACTATTTATTTTAGCTTTAATTGAATCTTTAAATAATTCTCTAGCTTCTAGGATATATCTAGATTTATTATTATTAAACCTAACACCAATTAAATAATCTTTAATATCACTTTCCTTGCCGTTAAATAAAAGTCCAGTTCTAACTAAATTCTGTATTGCTTTATCGCAAAGTCTAGCTTTGCTTTGAGGTGTTAATAAACAAAAACAAAGTTCAGTAAATATTCTTTTATCATCTTCATTTTTTACAGTTTTAAAATAATTTAATTTATCTTGAATTATCTGCTTTCTTTCAGAATACCCCTTTCTCAAATAATCTAAACCTATATAATTATTCATAAAGGTGTGATTTCGATCTATTTTATATACTTTATTTTTCCCCCATATACATGCTTTCAACAAAAGAAGCAGTAAGAAAATTAATACACATAAGTGTTGGAATAATTTTAGTATTTCTTCTAGATTTAAATATAATTGGAATTGAATTTATGCTAGTAATAAGCATATTGGGAATAATTATAATATTATTAGATAAGATAATAGAAATCAAAGCTTATAGGTGGATATTAAATAAATTCGAAAGAGATGATCGTATAAAAAAATCTCCAGGTAAAGGAGTCATTTCATTTTTTATTGGAACAACACTAGTCTTATTATTATTTGAGAAAGACATAGCCCTAGCATCTATTCTAATTTTAGCAATAGGTGATGCAGCTTCTCCTTTAATTGCACATTATATTGGTAGAACAAAAAATCCATTAAATAATAAAAAGCTTTTAGAAGGAACAATTTTTGCAATAATTGCTTCTTTTGTTGCAGCAGCTATTTTTGTTAATTATCTAGAGGCATTTGTAGCTTCAACACTCGCAATGATAATTGAATCTATAGACTTAGAAGTTTACAAAGATTTAACTTTAGATGATAATATAACTATTCCATTAATTGCAGGAACATCTATTTTCTTAATGAGAATAATTTTTTAAAATAAAGAAGTGCCACACCTTTGGGTAGATAGCCATAAGATTTGGGTCATATGAGCTTAGGGTGGCATGGCACTTTCAGTATCTATTCTATTAGTAAGCTACCATTTAAAGATTTGAGGTGTTAACTATCACCACAACTCTTATATATTTTAAGCAATAAAGAAAACAAATGAATGAATTATTAAGGACTTTAGAAGAATTTGGATTAACAGAAGCAGAAGCAAAAGTATATCTAGCTTTATTAAAAAAAGGTACTTCATTAGCAGGAGTAATTTCAAAAGAAACAGGGATACACAGAAGAACTATTTATGATATTCTTTATAGATTAAGAGCAAAGGGATTAATTAGCAATATTGTATTAAATAATAATAGACATTTTGAAGCAGCCAATCCAGAAAGACTATTAGAACTAATAAAGGAAAAAGAAAACAATATAAAAGAAAGATTACCAGAATTAAAATTATTATTCAAAGCAAATAAAGAAAAAAAAGAAGTAGTTTTTTTTAAAGGAAAACAGGCATTAAAAACAGTATTTGATGATCAAATAAAAGAAGGAAAAGAAATTCTCTCAATGGGAAAGTTTATTGATTTAGATCAAATAACTAGATTATATTTTAAAAAATATGATGATGCAAGAATAGAAAAGAAAATAGAATTAAAATCTATATTTGATGAAGTAGCTAAAGAGAATAAAGCGGTAAAAAAGATTCCATTAATAAAAACAAAGTTCCTGCCAAATTTAGAACAATCTAATTTAGGAATTTATATTTATGGAAGTAATGTAACTCTGGTTCTTTGGGAAGATGATCCTCTAGCAATTATGATAAGACAAAAAGAAATTGCAGATGGATTTAAAACTTACTTCAACATTTTGTGGAAAAGTGCAAAACAATAATATTTTTAATTATTAAAGTTCTAACATCAAAGTGTCAAAAAAGTTCTTAGAAGATATAATAGATAAAGAAAAAGATAATAACAAAGGATTAACACAAGGTAAAATAAGAAAATTTCTTGATGTAGTTACAAGTAATCCTGTTAAAACAACAATTGCAACATATGCTGGTTTAGTTTTAGTTAGTCAAGCTACAGACGATACAGGAATAGATAAAGTTGTAGAAGGTTTTCCAATTATAGCTTATTCTGAATATTTACTATTGGGATTGGCAAAAGATTATTTTCTTAAAGAAAAAAAATTTATGGAACTAAAGGATGTAAATAGTTTGTATACTTGGTTCTTAAATAATCCAAAAGCTGCAGCTTTATTAGGTGCTGGTTTAGGAGGATTAGCAGCTGGATTTTCACAATTTAAATTATTAGAAGACTTATATGGATTAGATATAAATCCAATTGAATTAGTTCCAAATTTAGAACAAACAGCACAGCAGCTAAGGGTTTCCAATTCAATTACAAATAGAATAGAAGCAGGAGTTACATTAGGCGGAATATTAACAGAAGTAATAAGTAAAGGATTAAAAAATTTAAGAAAAATAAAGAAAAATCAAAGTAACAAACCATTAGTAGAAAGAATTTGGGATTTAACATTTGAACATCCATTTATAATAGCAGCTTTAACAACTGCTTATACAACTTACTCGATGTATGAAGGAACAGTAGAAAGATATCAAAAAATTAATCCAAATACAAAAATATTAACTGGAGATTTTGCACAAGATGTAATGTCAGATCCAATTAATTTAGCAGGCTTATTAATGCAGTCGACTATTGCTGCTTGGTTAACAATTGGAGGAATAATTGGAACAGGTGCAGTTCTACACAGCACTAGTTTAAAAGAAATTTATTTTAGAGCTAGAAAAAATATTGCTAAACTAGCAGATAAAAAAGATCAAGCAATTGAATATCAAAGAAAAGTAACAGAATTACCAAGTTCTTTAGAAAGGAAAATAGAAGATATAGTAGAATTAGGAAATATGAATTACGAAAGAAATGAAGATAAAAAAACAGCAATGAGTTATTATGCAAAAGCATTAAGATTATTTACTTCAAAATCAGATAGAGAAACTTATACTTCTTTAGTATCAAAAGCATTTAGGTTGGATAAATTTGGCAGATTTTTAACTAAATTAAGAAAAACAAAAGATACAGAAGATGACAAAATAAATAGAATGTTTATAAAACTTTTAAATAAAGATCAAGAAGCATTAGACGAGATAAAATCATTAGCAGCTGAAAATGATCCTAGATTTAGATATTTATATGGTAAAGCATTAATTGCTGCAGGATATCCAAAATCAGGAAAATTCCAAATTCAAAAAGCAGTAGAGGATAAGTTAAGAGAAGGAAATACTGAGTTAGTTGATGAAAGCAAAAATACAATAGTTTTATTCAAAGAAGACTTATTTGAAGAAGAAGTAATCGGAAAATGTGCAGATAAAAAAAATCTTGAAAGAGAAAAAGAAGTTACAGAAGATTTAGCAGTAAAAATATCAGATATAGAAGACAGATATGTTCCATTTCCAATCGCAATAGTTGAAAGAGATGGAAGATTTATTTATATTATGGAACGTTCTTCTGGAAAAACTTTAGCACAAAAAATAAAAGAAGGAACAGCTAGTAAAGAAGATTTCCAAAATGTAGCAGAATTTATGGGAATTTTACATGCTTATCTTCCTAAAGAAAATAAAGAGGAAAGAAAATATGGTGAAAGAATAAAATATGATTTAGAAAGAATAGGATTAGTAGAAAGAGCAAAAGAAATTTCTGAAGCTTTAGAACCTGCAATAAAATCTTTAGAAGGAATAGTAAGGGTATGTAACAAAGATGGGCATCCTAGAAATTGGATGATATTAGAAACAGGAGAGATAATAGCAATAGACCTAGAAGCGGATAGTTTAATACCATTAACTATAGACACAGCAAATGAAGTTAGTCAATATTCTCAACCACGAGAAGAAATTAAATATGAAATATTAGATGAACATATAAAAAGTTTTAGAAGAATAACAGGAATTAAAATATCCCAAGAACAATATCAATTAGCATTTCTAAATTCTGTTGTAATTAGAGCATTTGAAATATATCCGCAAGTAAAAGATAAAAATCCTGAAATAAAAACAGTTTCTTTAGACAATGCAAGAAAAGCAATTGCAAAAATGAAACAAGATTTCCCAGAACATTATGAAGGGAATAAACAGAAATATGATTCTCTAGATAGAAATGCAGAATTATTAAAAGCAGCTTAATTATCTATTGACACTAAAACTTAAAACTTTTTCTTTCAAAGCTTTAGCTTTTTTATTTTTCTCAAAATGTTCTCTAACAGGAGAAATTAATTCATCAATATATTTAGCAATAGTATTTTTCAAATCCATTGGGTGAATTTTTTTATTAACATATAAATCTCTAAGTTCATTGTAACTTTTAACATTTAAATTTCCGCCAAATTTCTCAGGTCTTTCAATAGTTATTTTATCAAGTTTTTCAAAAACAATATATTTAGCATATTCTAAAACAGGATTATCTTCTTCAAGACCTTCTGGGCAATAAGCTTTCTTAAATTTACTAAAAACATCGTCTTTAGTATCTGTCATAAAAATTGCAGTATCAGGTTTTGATTTAGACATTTTCATAGCAATTTTTCTATCAGCACCTTCTAATCCAGAATCAGTAAATTGTAATCCTAATAACATATGATGACTAATTACAATTGGAGGTTTAAATCCTAATTTAGGAAATAATTCTCTAGCCAACATATTTACTTTACGTTGATCTAATCCTAATTGAGCAATATCTGCATTTAAATGATGAATATCAGCAGCTTGCATTAAAGGATAAAGTATTTGTGCAGAAGGATTGCTAACATTTTCCTCTCTTCCCATGATTTGTCCGCATCTTAAAACTCTTTGAACAGTAGCATTCATTGAAAGTTTAAGAACTGTTTCCCAATATTCAGGCGTTTTATTAATATAATCTGAAGCCCAAATAAATTCCACATTTTTTAAATCTAAACCGCAAGCTTTCCAAACTTCAATAAAATATTCACCAACAATTTTTATTTTTTCTAAATCTCCATTATATTTATTATTTAACATTGCAAACCAGTCTGCAACCCAAAGTTTGAATTTAATTCCAGTAGAAGTTAATTTATTTATAGTTATAGCCCTCATTAAACCTTGAGCAATATGTATTTGTCCAGAAGGCTCAAAACCATCATAGGCAATTATTGTTTTTTTATTTTTAAATAATTCCTTCAATTCATCTTCTGTAACAATTTCTTCAGCAAATGATTTAATGATTTCAATTTTTTTATTAATATCCATTAAAGAATTTAAAACAACTAGCTTTATTAAGTTTTTCGATAAATGATGTTCATGACAGAATTAATACTAGATCCAATAGGTTATTTCTTAATTAGAGCTAATCAAGAAACAAAAGAAATAGAAGTAGCTTTTTGTAAATATGAAGAAATAAAATTTACTCATCCAAAAGCAAGATTTGGAAAAAACACAATAAATCAAACATTTAATTCTAAAGATCCAGAAAAAATATTAGAATGGATTAAAGAAAATGATCTAATAAGTAGAGAAGATCATATGAATTATATGAAAAAAGAGCTAAAAAAAGCAAAAGAATGTCTTGAAAAAGAACAAAAATACACGCAAGACTGAATAAAAATCTTTATATATAGAAATTCTCAGAGTAAATTCATATGGGTTGGTTCGGAAGAAATAGAAAATTAGTAAAAAGAACAGGTATAGCTTTAGGAATTATATCGGCTTTGCTTTCTATAAGAGCTTCAATTGGTGAGATTGATACTTCTAAATTAACTCCAAAAGACAAATCTAAAGTTGTAATGATACAAGAAGATTTAGATGAAAGACTTGAAGCAATAAAAATTGCAGGTGATGAATTAGATTTAAAGACAATGGAAGCTCAAATAGGAGAATTCAGAGATGATGTAGTAGCAGCAGATGCTACTGTTGGTGGCGTAGATAAAAAATATATTATAAGATTGGCAGATTTAGAAAGAAGTGTCAAATCATTAGCAAGACAAGAAAATTTCATAAGAACAAAAATCGATGAATTGGTATTTTTAGTTACAACAGAAAGTCATAACACAAATGATCCAACAAAAAAACCAGATATAAAATTAGATAATTTAAGTGCAGCTACAAAATCAAAAATAACAAATTTAAGAATAGAAATTAACAAAGTTAGAAGAGGTTTAGATCCAACAGCACAAGAAGCAGTTAATGTTATAATAGAAAATCAATTAGAAACATCAATAGTGCTTCATTCAAGAGATTTTGCCGAATTAACATGGAAAGATTTTAGAGAAGGAGTAAAAGGATTAGTAACAGATTTACTCATACCAAAAAAAGATCAAAAAACACCTGGAGAAAAAAAACCAAGTATAGGGACTAGAATTGCAAATTTCTTAAAAGGTATAAAATTTTCTAGTTAATTATTTATGTGTAAACCAAAACTCATAAACATCATTTTCTATTTTGTCAAGTTTACAGAAAAATCTTCTTTCAGCTTGTATAAGATCATTAACTTTTAAATTAACTAATGTAGATTCTCCTAAACCTTTAACAATACTTCCATCATCCATTACAACTTTAACATTAACATTATTTTCAGCAGAAACGTAATGTAAAGTTAATCCTTTATTTTTAACATCTTTAAACTTCTCATATTCTAAACTATCAAAAGTAAATGTGTTTCCTTTTTTAATAAAATTACAACAGTCCATTAATCTATTTAATTTTCCGTCTTCCATTCTTTCAAAATCAGTTTTAGAAACATAAAACTCATTTCCAACTATAAACTTTCTAACTCCTCTTTCTGGAAAATCAGGATGCAATCTTAATTTAACTTCTGTTCCTTTAAAATTATTAATTTTAATTAATACTGGATCATCAACTAGAAAATATCTATTTGCATCTGCTTCTATTAATTTTCTGTTCTCAGCAAATAAAATATCTAAATCTACACTTGTCTCATGTTGAGTAACTCCCAAGGATAGAATATAATTTCTTATAGCTTTAGGTTGAATGCCTCTTCTTTTGAATGCCCTAAGTAAAGCTAATCTTGGATCATCATAACCAGTAAATATTCCATCTTTGATTCCTTGTGCAATTTTGCTTTTTGAAATTATCATTTCCTCAGAAGTTACAAATTTTCCATAAACTAGTGTTTCAGGATAATTCCACTTAAGATAGTTATACAAAATTTTCTGTTTAAATTCTGAAGCTAAAAGATCTTTTCCTCTTAGAATATGTGTAACTCCAAAATCATGATCATCGTAAGCTGATGCAAAATCAAGCATAGGCCAGACCTTGAATCTTTTTTCTAATGGATGTTCTTGTTCTACAATCCTAAAAGTAGGCCAGTCAACTAATGCAGGATCATCTTCATAAATCGAAGTCTTCAATCTTCCAACAGCTTCGCCTTCTTTGTATTTTCCAGAAAGCATATCCTGCCATCTCTTAGCATTTTCATTTGTACTTAAGGATCTGCAAGGACATGCTTTCCTTTTAGTTCTTACAAGTTCAGACCATGCTTCCTGTTCGCATGTGCAAACATAAGCCATATCTTTTGAAATTAATTGCTCAAAGAAATTATAATATTTTTCAAGTCTTGCAGAAGCTCTTTCAACTCTAGAATAATTAACATTAAGCCATTTCAAATCATGTTCAGCCCAACCATAAGCTTCTTTCATAGGTTTCTTATTCTCATTTTTAGGATCAGTATCATCAAATCTTAAAATTAATTTTCCATCGTATAATTTAGTATACTCATCATTTAAAATTATCATCCTTGCGTGACCAATATGCAATGGGCCATTTGGATTAGGAGCAATTCTTAAAACAACTTTATCTTTTACATTTGGTAATTCAGGAAGTCTTCTTTCTTCAACTTTTTTCTTTTCATGTAATAATTCTGGAGCAATATTTTCAAGTTCTTTAATTTGTTCTTCAACTTTCATAGAATTTACTTTTTTAACTAATTTAGAAACAATGGAAGATAAAGATTTCATATCATTTTTAAGATCAGGATTTTCACTAATTATTTTACCAATAGCAGATCCAATATTTGCTTTGCCCTCATATTTTACAGCATTTTGCAAAACATATTTATATACCAAATCTTCCATAAATTTAAATCATACAATACATTTTTATATTTATCTAACGAAATCAAAAACATGAAAAAAATTATTATATTAGTCTTGGCAATGCTTCTTACTTCAGTAGTAGTAAATGCAATAACACTTCCAGTAGTAGAATCTGCTTGTTTTGAAAAATATACGCCAAATAGAGGTTATAATTTTGTATTAGGTGATCCAGCAGATCAAAATCCTAATGAAACAAATAACATTATTCTAAGGGATTTTAGTGATATGTGTAAATACTCAGACTCACCTTCTGAATGTTACAAATGCATAGTATTAGCAAGATATGGTATAGAAGAAAAAGAAAATAAAACAACAAATATATTACAAATAGTTTTAATTGTAATAATAGCAATATTAATAATTTTAATAGCATATAAAGTAATTAAAAGAAAAAAATATAATGGAAAAAAAAGAGCCTAAAATAAAAAAGTGGTGGATCATTTTTGTAATTCTATTAGCAGTTTCTATAATTTTATTCATAATATTTCCTTTATTGATTTCATTACCAATATTCTTTATTTTTATTCTACCAATAATAATATTTATACTAATTTACAAATGGATAGAAAAGAAATTAGCAGCTGCGATATTTACAATATCAATATGTCTTAATATTTTATTAATACTTATACCGATAACAGCAGGACTATTAGTTCTAGATCTAACAAGTTATGCACAAGATTTTACAGAAAAACCAAAAAATATAATTTTAATAAATAATGAAGAAAATCCAATATTAGGAATAAAAATAAATTCTTTAAATCCTCAAAATTCAAGTATACAACAGCTTTCAAATACCGATTTAAAAAATATAAAAGATAAAGATGAAATAACAATAGAATTTAAAAAAGAAGCTTTCAAAAATGTAAAACTTACAAATACAGAAATTAATATTACATCAGAACAAGCTCTAAATGCTCTTGAATCAAATCAAACAAATCAAGAAATGAAAACAATAATATTCTTTACATTATTTCAACAAGCAATTAAAGATGATGTGGCTGGGTTTTTAATTGAAGGAGTTAAAGAAGGAAATATAAGAATTTATCCAGAAAAAATATCAGTTAAAGTAATAAGATTACTCTTTTAATACAGATTTCAGAGCTTTAATTGCAACTTCAACTTGTTTATCATCTGGTTCTTTAGTAGTTATTCTTTGAATCCATAAACCTGGTAAAGAAAATATACTAAATGCTTTAAATTTAGCGCCTAATCTTAATATTTCATAACTTATACTTGAAACTACAGGAAGTAATAAAACCCTTAATCCTAAACTAGATAAAACCCCAACATCTTTAGGAATAAATGAATAAATAATTACACTTACAAGAAGAACTAAAAAAATAAAACTAGTTCCACATCTAATATGTTCTTTATGGAATTTCTGAACATTTTTTACAGTTAATTTTTCTTCATTTTCATGACAAGCTACAGCTTTATGTTCAGCACCATGATATTGAAATACCCTATAAACATCTTTCATCAATGAAATTAAATAAACATATAATACAAACAAACAAACTTTAAACAAACCATCTAAAATATTAAATATAATATTATTTAGGCCAAATAATCTATCAATTAAGTAAGTAAATCCTAAAGGAAGAAATTTAAATAAAGCAATTGCAAAAACAACAGCAAATAATAAACTAAATATTAAAGCAAAAACACTTGTATTTTCTTCTTCTCCTACACTAGTAGCAGCAGAATAATTCAATGATTTTATACCAATATAAAGAATAATTAATAAATTTATAACACCTCTTAAAAAAGGAATATCAACATCTTTGATTTTTATCTTTTCTTTTTTAATTTTTATTTTATTATCTGGATCTCTAACAGCAATAGAAATTCTATCTTTATATTTCATCATTACACCTTCTATTAAGGCTTGTCCGCCAACATAGTGTTTATGTTTTGCCATTCTAAAAAAATCCTCCAGATTTTTTGGAATATAAAAATAGCATTTTTACCAAGTTAAATTACTCCTAAACATTGAAAATGAAGTCTTCATTTTTTCAAAACCTTGTATATTCGTACCTACAACGTGATTCTTCTTCTTAAAAATGTTTTCTAAAAATTCATTTGTATTGGAAGCATAAGAAGCTGTAACACACATTCCAAGATGTTTAACCATATGAGCATCACTGCCACCAACATAGGCAAGTTTAGTCTCTTTAGCCCATTCAATAGCTTTTAAATTACCTTCTTTACTCATAACAGAATTTAAAACTTCAATAGCATGAATATGTTTCATTAAATGTTTATGTTTTTTCATAAATTCAAAACTATTTTTAGGTCTCATAGCAAAAGGATGTGGCAAAGCAACTAAAGCATTATATTTATTCACATTTTCTAGTAGTTCAGCACTATTTAAATTTAATTTACGTAAATTAAAAGCAATAGATTTAACAAATCTGCCTTGAACATATTTATTATAAAATTCTTTAATATCTTTTTGTTTATGAAAATAAAATAAAAAATCAATTGCATCAGAAGAAGTAGCTTCTATTCCAGGAATAGAAAATTTAGCTTTGGAAGCTTTCAAAGAAGCCTGAATATCATTATGATCAGTTATAGAAATTGCAATTTTTAATTCTCTAGCTCTTTCAATTATATGATCTGCATGATTTAAACCATCACTGCAAGTTGTATGACAATGCATATCAACCAAAGTCATATCTTTAATTTCAGAACAATCATAAGGGTAAACAAACTTTACTTTAACCATATAACAAAAGAAAAAACTTTCTTATTAAATGTTTCTAAATAAATAAACAGTTAACTTAATAAATATCTATTAAATGAATCTAAAATATGGCAAACTTATGGCATGAAATCGATAGAAAAAATGAAAAAGAGTTTAATGTAATTATTGAAATTCCAAAAGGTTCTAGAATTAAATATGAAGTTGATAAGGAAACAGGTCTAATTTGTTTTGATAGAGTTTTATATTCACCATTCCATTATCCATGTAATTATGGTTTTGTTCCTCAATCTTTATGGGAAGATGGAGATCCAATAGATGTTTTAGTAGCAACACATGAAGAATTAGTTCCAGGAACTTTAGTTAAATGTAGGGCAATAGGTGTTCTAGACATGGTTGATGGTAATGAAAGTGATGTAAAAATTCTAGCTGTTCCAGTAAGTGATCCAAGATTTGATAATGTTCAAGAAATTAAAGATATTTATCCACATTTATTAAAAGAAATAAAACATTTCTTTGAAGTTTACAAAAATTTACAAAATAAAGTAGTAAAAGTTGGAGAATGGAGAAATAAAGCTGAAGCTATTAAAGATATTAAAAAATCATTTGAGTTATACGATAAAAAATTTAAAGATAAAATAGAAGCTAAAATAAAAGTTAAAAATTAAAAGAGTGGTTTCTTCTTTACAGAATCTAGATTATTAATAATAAAGTCTAATTCTTTAGAGAACATCGAAAATTCACACAATTCTCCAGGGTTAAGTTTCTTATTTTGAATTCCAACATTTAAATTAATCTTTAGC
>DATDZB010000005.1:0-55223 GCA_035288845.1 Candidatus Nanoarchaeia archaeon
TGCAGCAGCTATTCTTTTAGCTACTTTTAAAGATTTTCCTTGTTTTCTTACAGATCTTTTAATTTTCTCATATTGTCTCTTTCTTTTCTCACTGGTTACACCTCTTGGCGGCATAATTCCTCCTTAAAGATAATTAAACAACAGCATTAATAATCCTGAAATTATAAAATACAAACCAACAATTAATCTTAAGAAATTTGGAAATGCTAAAACAAGTATTCCAAACAAGATTGTTACCATTGCAATAATAGTTACAGATAATATCATAAAAATTAATTGATTTAGTTATTAATAAGTTTAATGTATAGATTTTATAGTTTACAATCACTGCAAACACCAGTTAGTTCAATTTGAAAATGACAAACTTCATCTACAAAATCACTAAGAAAATCAGCATTCTTAATTTTAATATGTTTTACTTTACCGCATTTTTCACAAGTAAAATGAGCATGATTAGTTGTAGAATTAGAATAAATCTTTTTATTATCGCAAATAAAATGATGTATATTCCCATCTTTCTCTAAATTATTAAGAAATCTATAAACAGTAGCTAAACTTATTTTTTTATTTTTCTTAGCTATTTTAGTATGAAATTCATACGCATCAAAAAAAGAATTAAAACTTTTAACTTGTTCATACAAAAGTTTTTTCTGATTAGTCATTCTTCGCATAATAAAAAAATAGAGAAAAAGTATATAAAACTTATTGAGAATGGTTATCAATAAAGCTTATAAATAAAATAAAGTTAAATATTGTATGGAATTAGCAACTATTTGGCTTTATAGCTTAATAAGCACATTAATTGTAAGTTTAATTTCTTTAGTAGGAGTAATAACTTTATCTATAAAAACTAAAAATTTACAAAGATATTTATTATATTTAGTAAGCTTCTCAGCAGGTGCATTATTAGGAGATGCATTTTTACATTTATTACCAGAAACAATAGAAGAGTTTGGTTTAACACTAGAAATATCTTTAGCAATATTAACAGGAATAATAATTTTCTTCATAATTGAAAAAGTAATACATTGGAGACATTGTCATGTAGAAGAGGAACATCATCATCCATTTGCAATAACAAATTTAATTGGAGATATAGTACATAACTTTTTAGATGGAATAATAATTGGTGCTTCTTATCTAGTAAGTATACCAGCAGGAATGGCAACAACAGTAGCAGTTATTCTTCATGAAATACCTCAAGAAATTGGAGATTTTGCAGTTTTATTACATGGAGGATTCACAAAAAATAAAGCATTATTAATGAATTTTTTAACAGCATTATCAGCAGTTCTTGGAGTAGTAATTGTATTAATCGCAAGTAATTATATTGGAAGTTTAACAAAATATTTAGTTCCTATTGCAGCAGGCGGATTTATTTATATTGCTGGTGCAGATTTAATTCCAGAATTACATAAAGAAGTAAAAATATCAAGTTCATTAATACAATTAATTTCATTTGTTATTGGAATTTTAGTAATGGTTTCTCTATTATTTTTAGAATAATTATTTTTCCCAGTGCATTAAAGCTCTTTGATAATAAAGAACTTGTTTTCTTTCTTTACTAGTTAAAGATTCTATATCTAAATCACATAATCTAAAACCAGTATCTGAAAAACCTCTTTCTTCATAAAATGCAGATTCTCTTGGATCAGCAACTAATTGCAAAGCTCCATATCTATTTTGTAAATGATCAAGAAAAGCACTTCTATGATCTTGTCCATCAAGAGATTCAACATCATCAAAAAAAGCATAATCTCCAAGAAAACTATTTCTATAACGAAGAAAAATTGAAGCTAATTCTACTTCATTTCCTTTTAAATCTACAAAATCATCACATCCATTAGAATAAATTAAACTATTAAAAAAACTAGAAAGATCTGCACGTTTAGGCGAATAATGAACTGAATAAGCTTGTACAATATTATCACCAACTACAAGAATTCTAGGATGAGGAAAAATAAAAGTATGGTCTGTTACGTCAACCAAACCACTGTCTCTAACTCTAGAATTTAAGGCTAATTTATTACGAGCTGAAATAAGAGAACTTAACGTAGAACTATTTAACTCATCCAAACCAAATCTACCCATGCTATTTTAGTATGCGAAAGCCTTTTAAAATTTTATATACCACTGTATAATGTAGGTAAAGTACTTAACCAACGCACCCAATCAAGTTTTAGTTCTGAAAAACTAAATTTTGAGGGTTGTGAGGAAAGTCCGTCCACTACCGTAAAAGGTCTCTTAAGAGGATTACTTACTAAGTAAGTTCCAGTAATGGAAGGAAACCTTAAAGAAACGGCACGCCCCATAAGATTGGAATGATTCAGTGAGGGTTTTGGTGACAAAACTTAGATAACCTGTTGACGTCCTTATGGGAAACGATGAAACGAAGGACCTGATCAGTGCAAGTTTACGAAACACAGGAATCAAACCTGGTTTTTACAACGCTTAGTAGAATGTTAAGACAAAGCATCGCGAGAAATTCAATGTTTTTCGTTTGGCTTTGACAAAAGACGGCTTACACTTTACCTACATTATTTTCTTAGAAAAAATAATAAATACTTAAAATAAATTTAATACTATGGGTAAAATTCCAAGAAAAATTCTTAGTAATAAAATAAAAGGTTATATTGTAATAAAAAACTGGGGTGTTTTTCCATTCGAAGATGAACAAGATAAAGAAATTTTAAAAAGATTAGGAAAAGAATATTTAGAAAACGAAGGGACAAAATATATGGCTAGAAAAAATAATTTTCCAATTTTAAATATAAGGTTAGCTCGAGTTGTTGATAAATCACTAGGAGATAGTTTAGGAGACGATTTATTAGATATTTTAAGAGATCATATACTCGAAAACTTACCATATTTAGAAGAAAAAATAATAAAAGATCTTAAAAAGTTAAGAGAAAAAAGCGGAAAAGACATTATTTCTATAAAAGTAGAAGATATCTAAACAAATAAATGTAAATAAATTCCAACAACAATTACAACACCTATAGCAACAAGAACATACATTGGCGGAATTTCTAAAGCGCCTTTAATTTCATCAGAATAATTTATTAATCCGCCTCCAGAAGAAGGCATTCTTATACCACTATCAGCCATAAAATAAGGATATAAAACAACTATATAAAATTAACTTAACAGCTCAGTTTAAAGATAAATTTATATACAAAAAACAAAACTCTTAAATATGAATAGCGAAAAAGCTACAGAAAAATTCTTCACCCATGGAATAGAGCGTTACGGTACTTTTCATGGAAACTATTTAAACTTTGGTCTATGGGAAAACAACATAACTAATTATATAAAAGCTGCTGAAAATATGATAAGCAGAGTAGCTTCAAAAATAAAACTCAATAAAAATTCAATTCTATTAGATGTTGCTTGCGGAATGGGATCTCAAGACCTATTTATAATAAAAACATTTAATTGTAAAAGAATAAATGCAATAGATTTAACTACTAAACATATTGCTATTGCAAAAGAAAGAAATACTTTCCCAAATATTACTTATCAAGTAGGAAATGCTTGTGCTATCCCTTACAAAAAAGAAACATTCACCCACGTTACAGGTATAGAAGGACCAGTCAATTTTAACACTCGTGAAAAATTCTTCCAAGAAGCATACAGGGTCCTCAAACCTAAAGGAAAACTTGGAATCAGCGATTTTACCTTGAAAAGAAAACCAAAAAATAAACTAGAATTAGTTTTAGTTAAATTCTGCACTTGGCTGTGGCATATTCCATGGGATAATGTCGATACTAAAGAAACTTATAAACATAAATTAGAAAGAAATGGATTTATAAAAGTAGAAATTGAAGACGTCAGCAGCTTTGCATATCCTGGATACTACAATGAACAAGCTAAACTAGAAACAAGAAAAGCTTTGTATAATATACGTGGTCAAGTTATTGGAAGAATAAGTTTTTTCATTGACTGGGTAACTTATGTTCTATATAAAAAAGGATTAATTGGATACATTCTTGTCTCTGCTGAAAAGAAATAATTCCTTCTGTACTTTAAATTTGGCAAATATTTAAATAGAATATTACTAAAATAGCCTTAATGACAAAAAAAGAAATCGCTGCTGGAATAATACATAAAGTACCAAAAGATTTAGAAAAAGCAATTGTCTCTTCTCAGAAAACTCTAGATGCTTGGAATGATCTTACATCTCTTGGACGTAATGAATGGATTTGTTGGACTACCTCAGTCAAGAAACCTGAGACAAGAAAAGAACATATCGAAAGAGTATGTGCCGAAATAACAAAAGGAAAACGTAGACCTTGTTGCTGGTCTGGCTGTCCTCATCGTTAAAATAAATTAATTTTGTTTCTTTCCACACCAAGGACAAAACCATTCTTGCGTTTCAGGTGCATCTCCAATACTCCACCATTTATTACAAAATTCACAAATAAAATGAAATAAATTCTCATGAGATTTTTTAACCATTTAAATCTCATCCACTTTTAAGCTAATTAAATTCTTGTAATCATCATATTTTGCATGTGCATGAAATTTTTTGTCCTGAAAAAGTAAAGGAAGAAGTTTTTTATCTGCTTCAGGCATTTCTAAATTTTGAGTTTCATTTTCATCAACCCAAACTAATTTACCTTCTGGCGAGTTTTCCATCAACTCTCCTTCGAATCCTTCAGAAATAAAAATATGAGCTTCCCAATCAACATCAGAAGGCCTTGAAAAAGTAACTACTCCCTTCCATATTGGATTAATATTAATACCTGCTTCCTCTTTAACTTCTCTAATTACACAATCAATAGGACTTTCTCCTTGTTCTGCTTTTCCTCCAAGTCCTCTAAAAAATTGTTTATTATTCAATCCTTCTTTTTTATTTCTATGTAAAAAAAGTATCTTTCCTTTATCTCGAACATAACAACAAGTAGAAATTATTTTAGCATATTTTTCCATGCAATTTACTAAGTATTATTATTTATATAATTTTTCTAAATAACATTTAGTAACTAAAAATTAAATTTAATAACATATTATTCGAAAATCCTTCAAAAATTTCTAACAAATTCATTTAAAGAATAATTAACTAATAGATAAAAGAGGTGATTAATATTATTGAAATAAGTTTACATCTATATGGAAAACCAAGTTGGGATTTAGATATTGAAGGTAAAAGCTACATTGATCCACTTATATTTAAAAAACATGCAGATCATATGAGAGATCACTTATATTTTATAGGTGAAGTACTAGAAAAATTACAAGAAAATAATTGGAAGGTAGCTGAATCTTATGGTGCAATATATGCATTAAGCGTGTATAAAGAAGGTGTTGATACTAAAGAAGATGCAGAAAAAGAATTAATTAAAATTGGAATAGATCCAGAAGAAATAGACATTATGGAGCTAGAAGATGAAGACGATGACGACGACACGACAGACCTGTACGCGTAAGAGTTTTTAAATAAACTTTCTTATTTTTAATATGAAAAATAAAGAATTATGAATTTATTGAGAAAGATTTAAATACTTATTTACCTTATTTAAGTTAAATAAATGTGGAGGTAAGTAAATGGTTAATATGACTTTAGCATTGCCAGAAGATATTCATAGTAAAATGAAGCATTTTTCTGAAATTAAATGGACAGAAGTAGCTAGAAAAGCAATTGAAAATAAATTGAAAGATTTAGAAGTATTAGAAAAAATAGCTTCTAAAAGTAAGTTAACACAAAAAGACATGGAAGAACTTGGAAAGAAAATTAAGATGGCAGCTTCAAAGAGATTTATGGAACAATGACTATTGTTGTAGATTCGAATATTATATTTGCTGCCCTAATTAAAGATTCAACAGTAAGAAAAATAATTTATCAGATAAATAATAGTTTTGTAATACCTGAAATAGTATTGGAAGAAATAAGAAACTATAAAAAAGAAATTTTAGAAAAATCAGGATTATCTGAAAAATATTTTGAAGAAGCTTTAGGTCTAATACTAAAATGTATTAGAATTATTCCAAATGAACAAATTCATAATTATAAAACCGAGGCTTGGAATTTAATAAAAGATCATTCTCCTGAAGACGTTATGTTTATTGCTTGTGCCTTAGCTTTTGAGGATAGCATTTTATGGTCTGATGATAAAAAGTTAAAGAGACAAAATAAAATTAAAGTATTAAACACTTCTGAATTGATCAAGACATTTCAGTAGAAGATTTTTATTCAAGAATATTTAAAATAAATTATATGGTAGAAAATATATATTCCATCATACACGACGCCCACGCTTACCCCCTTTTTTACGACAGCTATCTGTAGGGAAAGTTGTTACATCTTCAATAACACCAATTCTAAATCCTAATCTACTTAATGCTCTAACAGCAGCATTTGCACCAGGTCCTGTACTACTTGGTCCATTATGTCCACCAGGAGCTCTAACTTTAATATGTAAAGCATTAATTCCTTTTTCTTTAGCTTGTTCAGCAGCAATCTTAGCAGCATTCATAGCAGCAGTAGGAGAACTTTCCATTCTGTGAGCTTTAACAACCATACCACCAGAAGCTTTTCCTAAAGTTTCGCAGCCAGTAACATCTGTAATATGAATAATTGTATTATTATAACTAGAATAAATATGCGCAATTCCCCATCTAGATTTTCCTTCAATCATACTTCAACCCTTCCAACTTCTTTTTCAATTTTATCAAGTTCAGCTTCACTTATACCAATGTCAGCATCAGGTTCTGCATTTTCAATTTTCTTCTTAGCTTTATCTGCTTCCCTAACTTGAGTCTTCTTAACTCTTTCAGGATGTTGATCAGAATTCAAACTTGAATTTGCATTAAATGTAATTAAAGATTCTTCACTTCTATTAACATAATAAGAAGGAATTGTTATTTTTTTACCATTAACAAAAATATGACCATGTAAAATAAATTGTCTTGCTTGTTTTGCAGTTAAGCATAAACCCATTTTGAAAACAATTGTTTGTAATCTTCTATTTAATAAATTTTTAATATCTAAAGCTAAAACATCTGCTAAAGAAGTTCCTTCAGCAATTAATGATAATTTATTTAATCTATCCAATAATTGTTTTTCTTCTAATTCTGCTTGAGGATTTCCTTTACTTTTTTCACGGATTAATTTTTTAACTTGCGTACTAATTCTTCTTAAATCAGATCTAATTTTCCAAATTTCTCTTTTATTTTTTAAACCATAATCTCTTTCTAGAACTTTTTCTTCTTTTATTCTCCACAATTGCCATGGATGATCAGGACTTTTATATTTTCTTCTGGATTTTCTTGGATCTCCCATTTTACTTTTTTCCTCCAGCAGCTTTACCAGATTTAGCAGGTGCAGCAGCTGGTTTTGCAGGAGCAGCTCCAACCTTTTGTTTCATAACACCAAGTGCTCTTCCATGTCTAAAGTGACTTCTTGTTCTTTGTCCTCTAGATGGTTGACCTAATGCATGTCTAATTCCTCTATAAGCTTTAATTTTCTTTAATTTTTTAATATCTAAATCAACAGTAAAATTCCAATCAGAACCAGTTAAATGTTTAGTTTCTCCTGTTTCTATATCTAATCTTCTATTAAACATCCAATGTGGTAAAGATTCAGGTTTTTTCAAAATTTCTTCAATGCTTTTAGCATCTTGTTCAGTTAACAAACCTGCTTTTTTAGTCTTAGGAATATTTAAAGCAATACAAATAGCATTACTTAATGAAAATCCTATACCTTTAACTTTCAATAAAGCCATAGAAATTGGTTTACCACCTATTAAATCTGTATTTAAAACCCTGAAAAAAGGCTTTATCTGTTGTTTCTCTTCACTCATAGAAAAACTGACTATAGCCTTATTTATAAATGTTTTTATCGAATTTATCTAAATACTGGAGGCCTTTTTGGAACAACTTCTACTACAACATAACTGTTTGCAGGATAACCTTTACTTAGAACATAATTTTGAACAGTAATTGCTAAATTAACTGTATTTTTTCCTTCTGCTCCATGAAATTCAACTTCTTTTCTTTGATTAGGGAAATCAGATTTTAAAGCACCGCCTGCAAGAAGAGGTCTTCCATTTTCATCTGTAACAAAAGAAAATTTATTTCCTGGAGAAACCCTACGATCATTATCTAAAACTATTAATTCTTCTTCATGAACAATACTAGAAGAAAGCTTGTAATCATCTTTCATTTGTTTAAAGTATTCAGGTTTTAATAAAAGTTTACCAGGTACTTCATTATTTTTATAAGTTAAAGAGCTAACTCTTTTTGTTGGAACATAAGGTTGAATTTGAACTAAAGTTTCTTCAGTTGTTTCATCTAAATCATCATCACTTCCAGATTTTTTTAATTCAAGATCTGGTTCTTTATTTTCTCTTTCAGGAGGTTCTACTGTGAAATCTTGCATTCCGGTTTTTTCAGATGGTCTAACATCAGGAAGATCTGTTGTTGTGTCTGCTCTCTCCACTTGATCTAAATCGCCCTTTCTAGGATCTTGAGTAGAAATAACACTATTTGTTAATGCTTTTTGATAATCAATATTTTCTTCAGCAAACTTTCTTCTTAATTTATTTTCTCTATGAACTTCTTGTTCATCTTTAGAAGATTCAACAACTTGAATATTTCCATCATCCATAACAACAACTTTAGCTAATGAATCAAATTTATTTACACCGATTTCAAATTTATTGCTATCTACAATGACCATTGGTACAGTAGGTTGAGTTAAACTTTCTTTAGGAGAAAGTCCATATCTATTTGCAAATTTTCTTTCATACTCTTTACCAAGAAATTTAACATTACCAACTGAAGGAATTATATCTTTAGGATAAACACTTATTTCTCTATTTCCATTTACAATTTTACTCTTCCAAGCTTGTGCATTCAAATTAACTCTAGGTAAATATAATTCCTCAGGTGAAGGAAGAACTGGTGGTGGGAAAACTTCCATTTCACTGCCGCTTCCTAAATTAAAACTTAAATCTATATCTCTACCTTCAGTACTAAAACCTCTAATTAAAGTATCAGTATCTTGAACTTCAAATTTCAATTCTCTATTTTCTTCATCACCAACATTTACAATTAAAGAATCCTCTATTTTTCTAAGACATGTTATTTTATTTGCTTTACAATAATCAAAAACAGGATCATCGACATCAGTATCTAAAATTAAAACAGATTGAGATTCTTTTTCAACTTCAAATAACAAATCATCTTTTACTGCTATTCCTTTTTTAACTAAAAATCCAGTTCCTTCTTGTCTATTAACAATGTCAACAGTATAAGGAGAAACAACATTCCCACTTCCATCTGAAAGACTTCCAATATTAATAGATTCTCTGCCTGCTACACTTATAATTACCTCATCACCAGTACCTTCAATTAAAGTTCCATCTATAAAAAAATCATCTTCACCGTTTACAGAAATACTATTTCCTGCAGAATTTCTATTAAAAGATCCATCTTCTAAAGGCAAGTCAATAAAAACTTCTCTGCCTTTTAATTCACTAATTGAAATAAGACTTTCTTCCCCATTATAAATTATATTTGCACCTTCTGGTAATTCATATGCTTTATTTCCTAAAACATAAGTACTTCCAGATTTAGAATCAACAACAATATTTGCTTCAGTAACTTCTCCTTCATCATTTAATTTTATTATACTTCCTTTTTTCATACCTGTAAAAGAAATTGGTCTTTTGTCTTTTAAATTAATTACTAGATTTTCATCTGAACTAGTAACACTTAATTCAGTAATTCCATTTTCTTTAGTTCCTTTAAATCCTTTTAATTTAATTTCATTTCCTTCTTCTTTAGCTAATTTTTCATTTAAAAAATATTTAGAAGCATCAACACTTTCTGCATCTTTTCCTATAAAATCAATATTTTTAAAATTAACATTTCCTTCAGAATTAATTTCAAAATGATTTTTTTCTGAACCAGGAGGATTTTCCCAACCGCAAACTTCTTGACCTTTATTTTCTGCAACAAAAGAAGGCTTACAAATATAATTTCCACCAAACCCAACTTTTCCTGCATTGTATAATTCATCAATTCCACTTTTTATTTGTAACATCCAGCCAATTCTAGGTTCAGCTTTAGCTAATTGTGTTAAAACTTCTTTACTAACAGCACCTTTTGCATATTGAGCAAGTACATCACCAGGACCAAAACCAGGATTAGCAACAAAAGTTAAACCTTGTAAAATTTCAGGACCAGTAGGACCAACAACACCTGCTAATTGATTAGAAGCTACACCTTTGAATTTATCTTTAGCAAGATCTGAAGCTTTATCATTTCCAGCAATGCCAGCTAAGAAAAATAAAGTTGGAGTTGCTAAACCAATAACTAAATCCCACGGAATACTTCCACCAGAACTTTCATTATTAGCTACATTAGTCTCTTCTTTATTTTTAGTATCAACAGGAGGTTTTGCTCCACCACTTTCATCACTATCTGCAGGACCAAAACATCCAGGATCTTTTTTCTTTATGTCTCCATTTCCATCATAATCAACTAAGCCATCTCCATCATTATCTAAACCATCATCACATTTACTATTCAAATTAAAACTTTGATTTTTTGCATCATCTCTTTTAGTAAAATTAGTAGAATTAGTTTCATTAGCAGCTAAAACATTAAAGCTAAGTAAAATTAAAATAACAACAAAAGTAAATATTTTTTTCATTCTTTAAACCTCAATGCAACAATAAATCTATATGGTTCCTCAAGCAATAAATATTGATTGTCAGTATAAATAAATTCAACTTCATTAGAAACTTGATTATAAATACCAACACTTAAATTACTAGCAAATCCAATATCATATAAACAACTAACACAAATATCTTGATAATTTTTTTGTTCATTTAAAGATAAAACAATAACATCATAAATTTTATCTAAATTATTATTAACTGGGATATCAAAATCTTTTAAAGTAAATATTTTTTCATCTTTTCTTACTTCAATTGGATATTTAATATCAAAAACAACTTGTTGATCACTTATCTTAACATTACTAGAAAGCTTACTGGATTTAATATCAAAACTATTATTAAATTGATTAAAATTTTGAATACAATATTTTAAATTCTCATTAAAATAATTACTTAAACTTCTTTCAATAATTTTTCTAGAAGGAATTCTTAATTGTCCGTCAAGATAATAATATGGAATTTCTCTTTGATTAGAAGACGTAGTAATTCCATAATAACCACCACTCAAACCAATTGTTGCTAATGATTCATCAGCAGTTTTTTTCACACAATCTAGAACAAAATTATTTACAGGTTCTACTTCTTTAGGAATTGCTAAACTAGAAATTAATTGTTTATCTCTTAAAAAATCTAAAATATTATCTTTAAAAACAAAACCTAAAATAACAGTAGTTAAAATTATAATACCAACTATAAACCAGATTGCGATCTGTCCTCTTTTTTGCATGAACTATTAGAAATTATAAGCTATATAAAATTAACTTTTTAATCAAAAAAGTTTAAATAAGAAGTCTCTAATAAACAAGAAGAGTAATTAGAGTTAAAATGAAAAAAGAAAATATTAATGTTCCTGAAAGTGGAGTTACTGCTTTTGGAGATAAGATTTACAGTATAAAAGAGATTTTCAATAATAAAGAAGTTGAAGATTATCTAAAAGACGAACTTTTACTATTTTTTGAAGATGTTGAATTAAAAGAAGAATCTAGAAATAAAATTGTAGAAAAAATAATTTCTTCAGCCAAAAATTATAAATCACTTAGAGAATATGAAAAAGAAATCTATAAATTTCTTTCAGATCAAAATGTGTTTGATAAACTTAAGAAAAAAACAAGTGGTAGATCTGAAAAGATGTACGAACTTATTTCTCCATTTATAATTAAGAAAACAGTTTTAGATCTTGGATGTGGAAAAGGTAAAGTTGGAGCTTTAGCATCTAAAGAAGGTTATGAAGTAACTCTCGCAGATGTTTATAAAAATCCACACATTAACCAATTAGATTTACAATTTGTTTTAATGAAACAGGGAAAAGATTTTCCTTTTAAAGATAATTCATTTGATAATATATTTATTCTTGCAATGTTGCATCACACTCAAAATCCGATTCATACAATTAAGGAAACAGCTAGAATACTTACAAAGGGTGGAAGATTACATTTAATTGAAACAGTCTATGGAATAGGTAAAGAGTCATTACCAAAATCTTCAACAACAATAGAAAATAAATTTGCAAGTCTATCTTTTGAATCTCAAAGAATGATAACTATGTTTTTAGATTATTTTGGAAATCACATAACTTGGGATTACACAGAAGATCCAGATAAATTTATTCCTGTTCCATTTAATTTTAATAAACCAAAAAAATGGGAAATTATTTTTAAGAAATTTGGATTTAAGAAAATAATATCAAAACCCATAGGAAGAGATAAAGCATCAGGAGTTTATCACATTCTTTATATTTTCGAATTAGAAATTAAAGTCTAACAAATAAATAATGTTTCTCTGTGCCTTCTAGTTCAAGTAATATTCTTTTAATTATAGCTTTCTCTGGATCAGGTAATAAACTAACCCTATTTTTAAGATCTTCAAAACTTTCAAAAGGTTTTTCTTGTCTAGCTTCAACTATTGCTTGCATATGTTTTTTACCAACACCAGGCAATAATTCAAGACTATGCATTCTCATATTAATAGGTCCAGCTTTATTAAAAAAATCCAAAAACCTTTCTGGTTTATGTGTAACAACTTCTTGTATAATATAATTTAATTCAGATTTAGCTGTCTCTGTAAGTTTACCAGGACCTATTCTTCCAATTATATGATGAATTTTATCTCTCTTACCTTCTCCAATATAAACTTCTTCATGAGGTTGTAAAAAAGATTCTTTTTTTGGAACTAATTCTAGAATTACTAATGTTTCTTTACCTATAGCTTGGGCTATTGGAGTTTTCAGATGCATAGGTCTTCTGTCCATAGGATACCCATGTGGTAGAAAATCTAATATTATTGCTTGTTCTTCTTTTGCCATTTTGAATAATCTCCGAATACATTTTAACCATTAATAACATCTGCAATTTTTTTCAAATCTTCTTGCTTTAAGTTTAGTGATTCACCTGAAAATAACACTTTTATAGTTTCAGTATCACCAGGCATAGTATCAATTAACTTAACAATATGTCTGTCTCTCAATCTTAAATCTAAAGCAATTAATTTAGCATAAAGCTCTTGTGATTTTTCTTTGTTTATACTTACTAGTTCATTCAAATAAACATCAACTTTAGCAGCTCTGAAATTCAATTCTACACCACCAGCTTTGATAACATCAAATTTTTCTTTTAATTCAGCCATAGTTAAAGGCTTTTGTTCAACAATATCAAGTTCAACCATTTACAATCTCCTCAAATGAACTGGATGTACTAAAACAGTCTTTGATTTATTAAGATCTTTAATTTCTACTTGGTAGCATCTTCCTCTTTTAGCCATTACAACACCAGGTTTTCCATGGAATCTAGCATGATAAAAACCAATATGAACACTAGGTTCTGCTACTAAACATACTCTGTCTCCATCTTTAAATTTCTGGAAATATCTTAAAAGTTTAATCTTACCTTTATCTCTAACATTTTTAGCAAGTTTATGTCTTGATTTCCTTCTACTTCCGCCAATTCTTTTAACCATAAAAACGTTAAAATTTAAGAATATTTAAACTTATCGACCAAAGTTTAATTATAAAATTAAAGAAATATCTCTAAATTTTTAAGTATTGTTTTATTTCAGTTTTAAAGTTTTTAACAAGATCTTTAGCAAGATTATCTACATAATGTTGTTTATCTCCAGATACAAGTTTTTCATACATAGCCATAAAAAATCTTTTTGATGCAGACTTTCCCCATTTTTCATCATAATCTCTTTCAACATCAGCTTCAATAGTAATTTTCAAATCACCATCAATAACTTTACTACCATCAACATATCCCTCTTTAGCATTTTTTATTTCATAAACAATAGTTATTATTGCTCGATTATAATCATCATATTTTCTATCCATTTCCCACTTAATTCTAATATTTTTAATAGCATTGCTGCTTTTATCATCATAATTTTTTTCATTCATATCATAATCATATCTAGTAAAAAAAGATTTAGCAAGAGAAAAGAATTCTTTAAAATCAAAAACACCGTGGTAATTGATTTCTTCTGGTTTTAGTATTTTTTCTTTGTGTCTGCTAGTCATATAATTACACCTTGAACTTAATTAATAATGGTTTCGGTTAAAACCTATGAAGGTTAAGTAAATTTTTAACTTCATCCATAACATTCATAGTATCTTTATACGAATCAATTTTAGCTTGTTCAATATTATCAAATAAAACCATTTTTCTATAAATTTTATACATAAGAGTATTTTCATCCCAGCTTTTGTTAGCATTTTCAATAATACTAGAATTAAAATGCATTTCAATCTCAGCTTTATGTTTATTTACTTTTTGTCCTTCAACTTCAACTTCAACCTCAGTCAATCCTAGAATTAAATAAACAATTTCTAATTTTTTTAATATGAAGCCGTCATTTTCTTTTTTACTTGACTGCCAAATAATTTCAACTTGTTTACCATTAGGTTTAATCTTCTCTGCATATTTAATCTCTCCACCTACACAAGGATCAGTATACTCCTCATCAACAATCCATTGTCTAAGTTTCTGATAAACTATTTCTAATTCAAAAACACCTTTGAATTTTACTTTAGCTCCAGTAATAATTGATTCCTCTTTTGGCATTAATATACATTTCTAAAAACTGATTAATAAGTCTTTCTAACTATAAAGTTCCAGCTTGGATTTCACAGAATCATAAAATTCCATTGAAACCATAATTAAAGGAATAGTATATTTATTTTTAATATAATTATCTTTAAACAATCTAAAATACAATTTGAAAAAGAATACCATTAATTTACTGCCACCATATTTATTTTTATAATCTAAAACAAGTTGTGATTTAATATCACCAACACAATCTCCTTTGTAAAAACCGTTTTTAAGTTGATTTATATTAAAAAAAAGTAATTCTACAGTAATTATGTACCTTGCAAATGGATCTAAATCTTTAATAATTAAAGATTTGAATTCGTATTTTCTTCCATATTTATCTGGTTTATTTACATGATCAGATTCAACAAAGTCATAACCCTTTTTATCAGCAAAAGCTTTAGCAGCTTTATAAGCGCCTTCCATATCAAATTCTTCATTTACAATTCTAATTCTTCTCTTAAAAACTTCCATTGACTCTGGTTTAGGCATAATAGAAAAATCATTTAATAGCTTAATAATGTTTTCTATTTACAAACAAAGCCTTATAAATTTTAGCTTTCATATTTTAAATATGAATTTAAGAGAACTAAATTTAAAATTAACAAAAGAATCTTTAAAGAAAGATATAACTAGAGATGTTCTAATAATCCAAACAATTCATACAATAGATGAATTAATAAAAATAATAAATAAATTAGTAGCAAATTTAAGAGAAAGATATGGTTACTATGCACCAAGAACATGCAAAACAGAAGATATAAACCAATTACTAGAAGCAGTTGATAAAAAAATAAAAGAAGATATTGCGATTGAAATGAATAAAGAAGATTTAGCTTCTATTCAAGAATTAGCAGATGAAATAAAAAGTTTAATAAAATTAAAAGAAAGCCAGGAAAAATATTTAGAAATGTTAACAAATAATATCTGTCCAAATCTAGCAAAAACAGCTACAGTTGCTATAGCAGCAAGATTAATTTCTCAAGCAGGTTCTTTAAAACATTTAGCAGAATTGCCATCTTCAACTATTCAAGTTCTAGGAGCTGAAAAAGCATTATTTAGACATTTAAAAATGAAAGCAAAAGCACCTAAATTTGGTATAATCTTTGCACATCCAGACATAAGTAAAGCAGCTCCCCAAGATAAAGGAAAAGCAGCTAGAAAAATAGCAAGTGAAATTTCAAAAAATGCGAAAATAGATTACTTTAGAGGTAAAAAATGGTAGTAGTAAGTAAACGACTAGGAAGTAACGACACAATCGAAAGTGTTTTAAATAGAAAACCTAGATTAATTTTAGAGGGAAGGGGAAATAGTTCGATGACCGAAGTAGAGAAAAAATCTGCAAGAAGAAGAAACAGAACCATTAGTAATGAAATTAAAGCTAAACAAATACAAGAATCTGAAATTGGAATAGTTCAAAGAATTTCTCTAGATGTAATAGTTGATGGTATAGATGGTTCTGGAAAAACAACATTAAACGCAAATTTATACAGCGTTTTAGCAAGAGAAGGAATTCATGTAACAATTGTAAATGAAAGCGAAGCAGATCCTTTCAGAGAAGGAAGAGATAATTATAGAAAGTTTGGAGTTCCCAATCCAAGAGTATTATTACTAAATAAAATTGCAGGAAGAAGAGCAGTAATTCTAAATACAAGAGAAGAATTAACAGAACCAGGAATTCGTTTATATGAAAGAGGATATGGAACAACTCTCGCAGAATACTTGACAAGTACTGCAAGAAATGGTCACTCATCCTCTAACCAAAGATTCGAAGAAATTAGAAGATTAATAACTGTAATTGAAGGAACATACTTAGTTCCAGACCTGCATATAATTTTAGATGTAGATCCTGAAAAAGCAGCAGAAAGAATAGCAGAAAGGTATATATCACAAGCAAAAACACCAGAAGCTAGTGAAGGAGCTCAAGCATTAAGAAGAAAAAGAGAATACTTTTTAGCAATAGCAAAATTCCTTCCAAACGCAACCTATATCGATACTACAGAATTAGGAAAAGAAGAAGTATGCGAAAGAACATTAAAAGCAATTAGGGGTTCAACTAAATATGCAATGTTAAAAAATAGGTAAAATTATGAAAAGTGATTTAAAAGAAAAAAATTATCAAAATTCTACATTTTTAGAAACTACAAAATATCAAGGAATTTATCTATTAAATATAAGAAATAGAAAAAAAATAGTAACAAAAAATCTAACTCATGGAAAAATATTCTTTAATGAAAATAAATATTTAGTAGATAATATTGAGTATAGAGAATTTAATCCTGGTCATTCTAAATTAGCAGCAGCAATAGCAAAAAGAATTTCTTTAATACCTATAAAAGAAAAAGATAAAATATTATATTTAGGTGCTTCTCATGGTTATACTCCTTCTTTCATATCTGATATGATAGGAGAAAATGGAATGATATTTTGTTTAGACTTCGCTCCAAGAGTAGTAAGAGATTTACTTTTTGTATGTGAAGAAAGAATTAATATGTCTCCAATATTAGCAAATGCAAAAAAACCAGACACATATAAAAATAGAATTTCTAAAGTAGATGTTATTTATCAAGATGTAGCACAAAAAGATCAAGTAGAAATATTATTAAAAAATCTAGATTTATTAAATCCAAAAGGTTATGTTTTAATTGCAATAAAATCAAGAAGTATAGATGTAACAAAAAATCCTAGAATAATTTACAAAGAAGTAGAAGAAAAATTAAAGACAAAATTAAGAATAATGGATAAAAAAGAACTTGATCCATATCAAAAAGACCATATTTTCTTTGTATGCCAAAAAAAGTAATATTTATATTTTAATTCTGTATTGCATTTTTATGAAAGAGGTAATAAAAGAGACTAAAGGAAAAAAGTGTGATTATTGCGACGAAATTGCAATGTTCAAAATCTTACAAGAAGGGTTATATGAATATCTTTGTATAACTTGTGTAAAAGATACTGAACAAGCAAAAAAAGAAATAAACAATTAATAAAGTTTCAAAAATAATCTAAGGTTTTACACCAATACCCATCTTCAAAAGAGTCTTAGCAATATTGCCGCAGTAAATGTTCATAATCCTCATCTTTTCTAAAAAATAAATATATTCACTAGGATTATTATTTGTACAATAATCTAATTTATTAAAAATAGGTCCTTTATTAGCAATAACATCTAAAGCAAGAGGTAGACTTTTAGTAAAGTTTGCTTTCATTGCTAATTTATATTGTTCAACTAAAGCATTATATGCATCAATGATATGAGGTTCAACTTTACCTTTCAAATGTCTAGGAATTCTTTTTAATTGATCTCCAATTTTTTCAATAAATAAAGCAAGTTCCCAATAATAAAAAATATCTTCAGTACTTAAACCAACTTTACCTCCACCAGAATGTTCTAAACCTCTTCTCAATACTTTAAAAATAAGATTCGTAAGTCTATTAACATCAGATTCTTTTTGTTCTAAAGATTCAAAACATCCTTCCATGTTGCCTTTTAAGGCATTTTGAACATCTTCAGCCATAGAAAGAACTATTCTATCAACTCTCCTCAAAATATCAAAAGCAGAAACATCACTAAAATCTAACATATCTTTTAAAACAATTTTATTTGAACTTTGTTGTACTACTTCAAGAGCAGCAAATCCTTGCACAATTTTTCTTATCTCAATAGAATGCTTATGTAGTTCATTTCCAAAAATATTGATAATATGGTAGTTGTTAATGTAAGCGTAAATCAATTCTGCTTTAAAACGATAATTATCTGCAGTATATTCAATAGAAACTTCCTTACTTGAATTATCATCAAGAGATTTACTACCAATAGGGCTTACATTAACAGAGTTTGCATGAATATCAACAAGTAACTCATCTCCTTTCTTAAGTCCGTTTTTTTGAACCCAGTCTTTTGGAAGACTAATTACATAAGAAGCATCCCCAAAACTGATCAATTTTCTGTAGCCCATCTTATAAATCTCTATATACTATATAATTTATAATATTAATATAGGTCACTCTTATATATAAAGTTAGCTGGTCTTTATTAAGAGCTTAGAGGGTGAAAAAAATGTTAGTATTTGCATTATTGAGCGTAAACCAAAACAAAATTCAAGACATATTACATAAAGTAAAAGACATTAGTGGCAAGCACTTAAATAAAGTCCATTTAGTATATGGAGAATACGATTTAATTGCAGAAATTCAAGCACATAATCCAGAAACATCTGTAAATATTTTAAGAATGATAAAAGAAACAGAAGGTGTAAACACTCTCAAAACTTATGTTGTCTCAGACCAACTAACAGATGAGGCTGTATTGACATTACCTCCGGAACCGTGTTAATTGTTAATGCATTCTTATCTGTTAGCTACTATTTCTATAACATCTCTATGATTCAATAAATAATCTTTACCAACAGTTAATCTAGTTTTTACATTAATTGCTCTAATAAAATTTTTACCAAAATCAGTATGTAATTTGTAGGCAAAATCTAAAGCAGTACTTCCTTTTTTTAATAAGAAGCAATCAGGTAATGTTCTTCCTTGGCTGTCTGTTAATTTATTTACACCACCAGGATAAATTGCAATATAATTTAATAAATTAAACACAGCTTCATCTAAAACATTCTGAACTCCGGTACTTTTAAATCTATCAAGAACATTATTTTTAACAAATTCTAAACCTTTTTTCTGTTTCTCATTTAATTCTGTTTTAATCTCAAAATTACTTTCTCCAGGAACATAATTAATAACTCCTGTTTTAGAAGCTTCTCTTAAAGCAATTTCTGAAGCAGCACTGCAGGGAACAATTAAATAATCAGGAAATTGTTCTCTTAATCTTTCAATGTTTTTCTCAGTTCCAGGAACATCTACTTTATTTGCAGCAATAATCATTGGTTTTGTTTTTTTTCTAACTTCTACAGCTAATTGAAGCAAAGTATTCTCATCCCAAGTTTTTAGATCAGGATTAAAGTTTTTTAATAGTTCTTCAGCAATATCTTCTGTAACCTTTAAACCGCTTAATTGCTCAGCAATAGCTCTCTGTACAGGTATGCTAGCAGTAACATGTTGTCTAACAAATTTATCCCATCCTTTTTTAATAATTCCTAATAACCATAAATCTAATTCTCTTTCCAAAAATTTAATATCTTTACAAGGATCATGGCTTAAAGCAATTACTTCATCACCTTTTTCATTTGTACTTCCACTTGCATCTACAACATGAATTAAAATATCTGCTTGACTTAAATCATTTAAAAATTTAAAACCTAAACCTTTATCCTCATGTGCACCTTCAATTATTCCAGCAACATCTAATAATTCTACAGGAACAAATCTTTTACCATTAATACAAAAACCGCTTCTAGGGTTGCATTGTTTTCCTAGTTCTTTATCAATACAATCTATTTTTACATATCCAACAGCTCTATTAGGTTTTATTGTTGTAAATGGATAATTAGCTATATCTACTTCTGCCAAAGTACAAGCTTTGAAAAAACTGCTTTTTCCAACTGAAGGTTTACCTACAATTCCGATTAACATACAAAAATGTATTTAGCTAATATTTAAATAGCTTTTTAGTCAAATTTTAACATCAATGGCAATAAAAATTATGGCTCATAGATGTGGTGATTACTTTGGACCAGAAAATTCCAAGCAAGCTTTACTAAAAACTCTAAAATATAAACCAGATATTATTGAAATAGATGTAAGAAAAAGTTCTGATGGTGTTTTATTTTGTTATCATGGAAATATTTTAGAAGTATTATTTAGTAGATTTTATTTCAACAAACCATTTAAAAGATTACAAGAAAAATACAGATCATTAGTAACTTTAAGAGAAATTGTAAAAATAATAGGAAATAAATGTGAAATATATTTAGATATTAAAGATAGTAGGATTAATGATAAAGATTTAAAAAATGTTTTCAAAGGAATAAAAACAAAGCAAGTTTATATTGGATCTGCATTATTTAGTTTTATAGAAAAAATAAAAGTTCCAAAAAAATGGAAAAAGGTAGTAGTTGGAGTAATTGATTTTAAAATAAATATTGAAAGGGTAAAAAAAGCAAATATTCGCATGGTTCAATTATTCAAATGGAATTCTACTAAAAAAAATTTAGAAAAGCTTAGAAAAAATAGTGTTGAATTTGCATTAGCAAGTTGGTTTTTAAAACCGAAAAATTTTACAAAAAAAGCAATTGAAAAAAAGTCTACTTGGGTTTGGGATTATAATATTCTAAATTTAAAAAAAAGATTAAAAAAATAATATGGGCGAGAAGAGATTTGAACTCTCGACCTTTGGCTCGCTTAGCAAAACTTCTGGTTTTTTAGTTTGTGTACCAAAAGTCGTCATATAAGACTTACATTCATTTTTTAATGATCAATGCTCTAACCAAGCTGAGCTACTCGCCCATCTAAAAATAAGCCCCGAAAAACCTATTTAAGCTTTTTTATTAAGAATAAAATTAGTAATTCTAAAAAACAGCTAAATTTATAAAGAAAACCTTTAGTTCCTTCTGTATTGCTCCGATCGTCTAGTCCGGCCCAGGATGAAGCCCTTTCGAGGCTTTGACGCGAGTTCGAATCTCGCTCGGAGCATCCTATTATTCTCAAAAATTATATAAACAACTCTTCCTAAAATTGTAAAATGGAAATAAAACCTTACAAGCAGTCTCTATCTAATAGTTGCTTAGTTGCAGCTTTCTTAATGTTACTAGAATCAGAACATAAAATAGAATTTAGTAAAAAAGAGGAAGAAGAAATAGTAATGAAAGGAATGAACAGAAAATTTTCTTTTTATATAGTTGGAGTACCAAAAGAATTTTTCTACAAGTATAAAAAAAGAATAAATATAGTTGTTGATAATAAATATTTCACAAATGTTTTAATCAAAGAATTTAAAGATAAAAAGAATTTTAAAATAGTTCATGAAAAAATAACAATTGATTTAATAAAAAAATTAATATTAAAACAACCAGTAATATGTCATATAGATGATAATTTATTAGGAGATTATTCACATGCTTCTCATTTCATAGTAATAGAAAAAGCAACAGATAAAAATTTTATGATAATTGATCCATGGAGTGGAAAAAGAAAATTAATTTCATCTAATAAATTAGAAAAAGCAATAAAAAGTTTAAAAGAGCATGTTAAAATGTGTCCATTAATATTCTATCTTTAAATTTTATTTATTTCTAATCAAAGCCCAGCCAACTAAATGCCATCTATTTCCAATTCTTCTAGAAATTGCCATTTTACTTCCAGGAGCAGCACAAACTGGTCTTCTTAATTTAACTTTAATTCCTTTTTTCTCAAGAGATGTAACAATTCCAGCAGTAGTCATTGCATTAACATTTAACATTAATGCTTCAGTTTTTTTAATAGGCTCAACTTTTAATTCTTCTTTACTTCCAATAACATGTTTAAGCAAATAAGTTTCTAAGATTAATTCTTCATATACACCAGGTAATTTATCAACTAAACCTACAACACTGCCAGCTAATTGATCACCTTTAACAATTGCAGGATCTAGATTTGTTTGCATAGCAATAGATCCGCCAGGTTTTACACTTTCAACACTAACACCGCCAGTAACTAAAGATAATATATTAGTTTTGATAGAAATCCATTTACTAACACCTTTATCATGAATTAATCTGCCAGGCCTAATTTCAATATTATCATTAACTTTGAAAACTCCTTCTTTTATTGCTCCACCTAAAACTCCACCATGTAATTTCATAACATCAGATCCAGGTTTATTAATATCAAAACTTCTAGCAACATACAAAATAGGATCTTTATTCAAATCTCTTTCAGGTGTAGGAACAAAAGTTTCTATAGCTTCAATAATATAATTAATATTAATATTATGTTTAGCAGAAACAGGAATTACTGGTGCATTTTCAGCAACACTTCCTTTTGTAAATTCTTTTATTTTATTATAATTATTAAGTGCATCATCTCTGCTTACTAAATCAATTTTGTTTTGAATTATAATAATATTTTTTATTCCTAGAATTTCTAAAGCAGTTAAATGTTCTCTAGTTTGTGGTTGAGGACATTCTTCATTTGCAGCAACAAGTAATAAAGCACCATCAACAATAGCACTTCCACTTAACATTGTTGCCATTAATGTTTCATGTCCAGGAGCATCAACAAAACTAATTGTTCTTAATTTCTCAGAATCATCAGTTTTTTTTGTAGTATAAATTCCATCTTTAGTTTTATAAATTGTAATATCTGCATAACCTAATTTAATAGTAATTCCTCTTTTAAGTTCTTCACTATGACTGTCTGTCCACTTGCCAGAAATTCTTTCTAGTAAAGTAGTCTTGCCATGATCTACATGTCCAACTAAAGCTACATTAACTAATGGTTGAACATCTTCTGTATCTTTGCCTTTCTTAACCATAAAATGTCGAAACAGAGAACGTTTTTAAATGTTGTCATACAGGTAAATCTTATGATAATAAAAAACAAAAAAGATTCTTTTAATGTAGATCATTACAAAACAACTCTAAAACATCTAAGAGGTTTAATACTAAAAAGAGTAAAAAATGATGGTGCATTATTTGAATTCAAAAAAGAAGTATATGTAGCATTGCATACTTTCTTTGTTTTAAGAAAAATAGATATTGTTTACCTAGATAAAAATAAAGTAGTTACAAAAATAAGGAAAAATATTTTACCTTTCACACTTTACATACCGTACACAAAATGTAATTACATTTTAGAATTAAAAAACTCAAAAAATATAAAATTAAAAGATAAATTAAAATTTAAAGAATAAGTTTAACGATAATTAAATTTTAAAAATTCCTAAGTTTATTTTCTACTTCATGAAGTTCCATTTTAAGTCTAATAATATCATCATTTGTATATTCAGTTTTAGGTTCTTCTAATTTAGGCATTTCGTGTTTCTTAATCTCGACTTTAGACTCTGGTAAATTCAAAGCAGGTAAAATATGATGAAGTTTGCTTAATGATTTTCCTAATTCCTCATAATTTTTTGCAAAAGAAGACATTAAATTAATTTTTCTTTCTTTAACCATTCTAAGATCATCATAAGATTTAATTAACCTTGTAACTAAAATTGCAGATTCTAAAATAGATCTTCTTAAAGAAACAGGATTATTAATTTGAATATGAACTGGTTCTAAATCCTTTTCAACAATTTTCTTATCCTCAACATGTTGATGGTGCTTTTCATGATGCACTTTTTTCTTAAAGCTCATCTAAACCTCAAACAAAGATTTATCAACAGACATAAGTTTTTCTTTTACAGTAGATAAATCTCTTTTCCAAGTTTGAAGTTTTTTATCTTCATCTTGTCTTACATCTTCCAAAGCTTTTAGTAGCATTTCAGCATTGCTTAATTTTTCTTTTAGAACATTTATAGTATTCATAACTTCTTTGTAATTATCAAGTCTTACAAATAAAGGCTTACCATCTTGAGGTAAATTTCTAGAACTAGATCTAATAACATTTTCAACAGGAACTTCTTCTAAAAATTCTTCTTCAGGAACTGTTTTTATTGTAGCTCCAGCCATTCTACTAGTTCCAAAATTTTTTTGTCTCATTGGAACATCTAAATCATCATTCATTCCATCTCCAATTTCTCTTTTAATATCCGCCACTGTAGGCTCATATCTTGGAAAATCTGACATATCATCAGTAGAAGGGAACTCAGGCATGTCTTTCGGCAAATTTGCTTGAGAAATCTTTGATTGTTCTTTTTTCTTACCTAATCCGAAAATACCCATAAATACTCCTCTTATTACTTAAAAATTAGAATTAATCCATTAAAAAACTTTTTAATTATTATAAAATAGTAAAAAAACTAGTAAATATAAATTATAAAGTATATATTAAACAATAATCTTCTATAAAATGACAGTATAACCCAGAAATAGCCAATTTAAAGCAAGCTTTATAAATTTTGTCCCCCAAAATTGAATTACTACATCAAAATGGCAATAAAGAAAAAGGAACTTGTAAAAAAGGTAAAGGATGCTGAAAAACCTACTGAAGATCAAATAAAGGAAACTCTATTAGAAATAGGTGGAGAATTCTCCTATGAGTTATATAAAATCCTAAAAGGTAAAGAAAATGTAGACGAGTTTGACATTGCAGAGAAGATAAAGATCTCTATAAATCAACTTAGAAATTTAATCTATAAATTTGAACAATATAATTTAATTAGTTCTACTAGGAAAAAAGATAGGAAAAAAGGTTGGTATATTTACTTCTTCACATTAAATCAAAGACAAGTAGAAGACATGGTAAAGAAAATAAAAAGTGACAAAATCAAAAAATTAGAAAAACAACTTGAAAGAGAAACAAATTTCCAATTTTATAGATGTCCAAACAAATGTATTAGGATACCAACTGAAAATGCAATGGAAAATAACTTCTTATGTGTTGAATGCGGCAGTTTGCTTGAGCATGAAGATCAAGAAAAGATAGTTTCTAAAATTAAAAGATCTATAAAAGATTTAGCTGAAGCTTAAAATATCATTTGGAATAAAGGAATCCAAATTTTAAAACCATCTAAAGGCGGAATAGGTAAAATATTAAAAATAAACAGCCACTTATTAATTTCTTTAGTTAAAGTCAAAAATATAATAGTATTTCTAGATTTAATATAAACAAATTTAACAATTAACAAACCACCAATCCATAAAACTAAATTAACTAAAGGACCAGAAGCAGCTGTCACAATTCCTTGTAAAGCACTAGCATTTGCAATAACAACATAACCAGGAGCCAATAAAATAAAACCACTTCCTAAAAGTTTTAGAATTAAACCTAAACCTAAACCAAAATAAGATAATTCAAAGTGAGCACTTAAACCAAATGCAATAGCAACAAATTTATGTCCTAATTCATGTAAAACAATTCCAGGAGCAGCAACTAAACAAGCAAACCAAAATCTTTTCCAGTCAAAACCTATTTTTAATTCTTTTGAACTAGAAGGTAAAAAATCAGAAAAAATAAAGCCTATTACAATAGTTGCTATAAATAAAAAAATAATTTCTATTAAGGTTATAAACACCATTTAGTTTTCGAAACCTAAAAGTAAAAAGATTAAACCTATAACAAAAACTAATACAGGTATCCCTCCTTTTAGTAAAACTAAAAATTCATCCCACCAGCTTAATGGAGGAAAAAATGAATAAATTGCAGCAACCATTAATATCAAACCAATAACAATTTTTAATATTCCTGTTGAATTCATAATGGAATGATCTAAATCACATATTTATAAAGATTTTTATAGTAAAGCACCAGAAAGGTTTATAAACAAAACCTAGTTGGCAAATAAAATGGGATTAATCAAACATCTTAAGTTATTTCAAAGAAAAGAATCTGATGCTTTAAATGAGATAATTAGAACTAGATTAATAGAATGGAGAAAAGAAGCAACTCCTTCAAGAATTGAACATCCTACAAATTTAATCTCAGCAAGAAGACTTGGTTACAAAGCAAAACACGGTTTTGTTTTAGTAAGAGTAAGACTTTCTAGAGGTCAAAAACAAAGACCAAGCATTAGGCATGGTAGAAGATCAGCTCATATGAGACAAAGATTAGTTTTACAAAAAAGTTATCAAAGAATTGCTGAAGAAAGAGTAAACAGAGCATATCCTAATTTAGAAGTTTTAAATTCATACAAAGTTGGAAAAGATGGCCTTCATTATTGGTATGAGATTATTTTAGTAGATCCACAAAGTCCTGAAATAAAAGCAGATAAAGATATTTCATGGATTACTTCTGGTAAACATAAAAATAGAGCAGCAAGAGGTTTAACATCTGCAGGTGACAGATCTAGAGGTCTTAAAGGAAAAGGAAAAGGACATGAAAAGATGAGACCAAGTAAAACAGCTGCTTATAGAAGAAAAGCTAAACAAAGATACACAAAGTATTATTAAAATATTTTCTTTTTATTTAAATATAAAACTAATAGAAAAGTTTATAAGAAAAAAGAATTCTATAACTTCATGTTTGGATTTAAGAAAAAACATGAAAAATTAATAGATGAAGTTAAGAGTGCAGTTACAAAATTTAGAGAATTCTCACTTGAACATCCAGAAATACCAAGTACTTATACAATGGAAGGATTTGAAAATATTCTAAAAGATTTAGAAAATGTGAAAAAAGTAATAGATCAAAAACTAGTTTTTGACGAAGGTAAAAAAAGTCCAGAAAAAAAACTTATGGATAGTGCAGCTAAAGATTATAGTCAAAATGGATTTTTACAAGAAACAGTATATGCTCAAATAGAAGATAGTACATTAAGAAATGAATTAGAAGCACATTATAGAGAAATACAAAAAGCAGTCATTAATTTATTAAAGTACATAAATGTAGACTATAAACCAAATATATCAAAATATTAAAGTTTTATAATTTCTCTTTTTTCCAATTCTTCAATAACAATCATTATAGGACCAGAAACTAGAATAAACAACAATATCAAAATTAATATTATACTGAATCCCATTTTATTTCAAAGATAATTTTATATCTGATCCTTTAACAGTTTTTCTTCCAGAGTGTAAAGCAATTTTAATTGATTTTTCTCCTAGTTGTTCTGCATATTCTTCTAATAATTCTCTTAAAACTTCCTTAGCATCCTCGCTAACTCTAGGAGCACCAGATTTTTTAAGTAACTTTTCCATAGCTGCTAAAGGCAGTATTTTTTTCTCGTTTGTCACATATATATCCCCTCAAAAAGAACTTATATAAGTTTCGGTATTATTTCTTAAAGAAAATTTTACCCAATTTTACATTCTTCCTTTCTAAGAAAGAAATCAATAAAACAACCAGGATTAAAATAAGTATTATAGCAATAATTGTAGATATGAATGCAAATAAAAACACTAGAACTAAAGTTGCAGCAACTGCAATTAATAGCCTGTTTAATATTGAAAATCTCTTGTCTAATTTAAGAAATACTATAATTCCTATTACTAAAATTAAATAAAATGCTAATGTAGTAAATAACCCCATACAAAGTTTTATATTAGTCTAGATTTAAACTTTTCCATGTTAACTGAAAAAGAATTAACAGAAATTAGAGAAATATTAGAAAGTTCACAAAACCCAATATATTTCTTTGATGGAGATGGAGATGGTCTTTCTTCTTATTTAAATTTAAAAAAACATTATAAAAAAGGTTTAGGTGTTCCAGTTAAAAGTGGTGGACCAGAAGGAATTACATCAGAATATTTAAAATATGTTGATGAAGAAAAACCAGATTTAGTCGTAATATTAGATAAAGCAGTTTTAACTCAAGAATTTATAGATAAAATTCCTTGTCAAATATTAATTCTAGATCATCATCCTCCAATAAAATTAAAAAAAGTAAAATATTACAATCCGCAGCTTCATGGTTCTAATGTTCCAACTTCTTATTTAGCATATCAAGTAACAAAAACAAATGCTTGGATAGCAGCAATAGGTTGTTTATTTGATTATTTCATTCCTGATTTTTTAGATGAAATAAAAGAATACATAGAAGATAAAGAATACAAAACTCCTGGCGATATAACTTATAATACTAAACTAGGAGAAATGATAAAAACAATTTCATTTATAATTAAAGGAAAACATGAAGATGTAAAAAAATCATTAAAAGCATTAGAAAAAATAAATTCTTTAAATGAAATTTTTAATAAATCAACACCAGAAGGAAAATTCATTAGAGAAAGATATGAAAGACTAAACAAAGAATATGAAAAATTATTATCAAAAGCAAAATCTGAAGCAACAAGAAGTAAATTGTTCTTATTTATTTATCCATCTCAAGCAGTAAGTTTCACAGTAGAACTATCAAATGAACTTTGTTATAGATATCCTAAAAAAACAATAATAGTTGGCAGAGAAAAAGAAAATAAGATAGCTATGAGTTTAAGAGACCAAAATAGAGATATATCTAAAATATTAGAAATATCACTAAAAGGTTTAGAAGGTTATGGTGGCGGTCACGAACATGCATGTGGTTGTGCTGTAAGCAAAAAGGATTTTAACATGTTCATAGAGAGAATTAAACAAGAACTAAAATGAAAAAAGAGAAATTATTAGCAGTTAGTATTATTTTCTTAATATTAGTGCCATTAGTTTTGGCTGAAAATGAACAAATAAATGATTACAATAATTACAATCAATTAACATTAAAATACAAAATAGAAGGCGGTTTTGAACTGCAAAAAACAGGGTCTAATCCAAATGTAAAAGAAGCAGAAGCAGTTTTAACATTTTTTCCAAGAAAAGATGATATACAAAAAGTACAAACAATTTCACCTTTTTCAGGACCAAATGCAAAAATAACACAAAATCCATCAGAAATTAATTATAAGTGGGATAATCCAGCAATAGGAAACTTCAATTTTGGTGTTGACTCAACAATATCTATAGATAATGGTTTTGTTATAATTAATGAAAAAGTAAATTTTCCATTAGATGAACCAATAATTAATGAATATACAGAAGCAACAGAATTTATAGATATAAATAATGAAATAAAAGAGCAAGCTCAGCAAATTGTTGCAGGTGAAGATGATGCGTATTTAGCTTCATTTAAAATGGCAACTTGGATAAATAAAAATATAGAATATAATTTAACAACATTAACAGCTGAAGTAGTACAAAAATCAAGTTGGGTTCTAGACAATAGAGAAGGAGTTTGTGATGAAATAACAAATTTATTTATTTCTATGTCAAGATCAGTAGGAATACCAGCAAGATTTGTTTATGGAGTTTCTTACACAAATATAGGTTATGATTGGGGTCCTCATGGTTGGGCTGAAGTTTATCTTCCAGATAAAGGTTGGGTGCCATTTGATGTTACATATGGGCAATTTGGTTGGATAGATCCATCTCACGTTAAATTAAAAGTAAAAGCTGATTCAGGAGATGCAACTGTAAAATATTCCTGGAAATCTGCAGATACACAGCTAAAAGCAAATGAAATAAAAATGAAAACAAATTTAATTTCAAAAGGAAATGAAATAGAACCGCCAATAAAAATTACAGTTCATCCAATGATTGAAAAAGTAGGTCCTGGTAGCTACGTTCCAATAAAATTAGAAGTAGTAAATGATAATGAATATTACTTTCCAGACACATTTAGATTAACAAAATCTCCAGAATTAATAGAAGAAAATGTAAAACATGTATTATTAAGACCTAAAGAAATAAAACATGAATATTGGATTTTAAAAATACCAGATGAAATAGAAGACAGCTATATTTACACAACAAATATAGAAATAGAAGATCAATTCCATAAAAAAGCAATTAGCAAAATAACATATGGAGAAAATTATAAAACAGTTACATTAGATGAAGCTAAAGAAATAGTAGCACAAAATGGAGATAGAGAATTAAACACAATTTCTAGAAATATAGAATTAAAATGTCCAATAGATAAAGAGATTTATTCATATGAAGAAAGAAATTTAGTTTGTAATATAAGAAATTCTGGAAATATTCCATTAAAAAATTTAAACATATGTTTTACTAAAGACTGCCAAGTAACAGATTTGGGAATAGCAGAACAAAAAAATATAACATTCCCAATAAATATAAATCCAGGTGAATACATTTTCAAAGTTAAAGCATATAATAATGATGTAAGTATAACTAAAGATGTACAAATAAAAATATTATCTCAGCCAAATTTAAAAATAAAAAGATTAGATTATCCTAAAGAAGTCTCATATGAAGAAAAAATTGAGTTAAAATTATTATTAACAACAGAAGCTGAAGTAAAAGATTTAAAAATTAAAATCGGCGATGAAGAATTTGAAATTTCAGATTTAAATAATTTAGTACAAACAAATTTACCAGTTAATTCAAAAGAACTATACTCAATTAACGAAGAGTCATTTGAAATAGAACTGGAATATAAAGACAAAAATAATAAAAAATACGAAATAAAAGAAAAATATCCAATAAAAATTAATAATGCACCATGGTATGTTAAAGCACTTTCTTATTTAGGATTAATGTGAGCCTGGAGGGATTCGAACCCCCATTAACCGGTCCCTGGCTAAAATATAGATTATATTTTTGAAGCCGATGGTTCTATCCATTATACTACAGGCCCTTTTATAAAATTATAAGATCATAACAAGTTTTAAAATTATCTACTATAAAAATATTAAACATTTCTTTACCTGGTTAGTAGTACAACATAATAAGAAAGATATATAAAAGAATAAATTCAAGAAAAAATCATGTGTTTTAGAAAATTATTTGGTTTAGGAAAAAAAGAAAAATCAGGAGTAGATGTTTATAATATATTTTCTCATTTCTTAGCAGGCATAGCTGAAGAATTAGAAATTGAGATGGAACTTGAAAGTAAAGATGAAAAAGAAAAACTCATAAGTTTTTTATTTACAATAAACAATAAATGTTTTGTAGAAGTTTCATTAAGTTATATAAGTGAAAATGCTTGGTTTCTAGGAACTCAGGTTTTAGATAATGATAAATCAAAAGAAAGTACCAACGAAACAATTTATGCCTTTTCTTCAAGTGATCTAGGGAAAATAACAAGTGATCAAGAATTAGCAACAGCACTTCAATCTAAACAAGAAAAAATAAAAAAAGTATTAGGAAAAGCTGCTTCAACAATTAAATCTATAGAAAATGAAAAAGAAAGAAGAGGCTTCTATAAAAGCGTTAGAAAAGATAAAAACTAGATATAATTAAACAAAATAATATTGACAAAAACACTTAATAGCTTCTAGGTAAATTTAAATAGAAAGTTTAAGATAATAATCCAATGGTATCTAAGAGCATTAATGTTCCAATTCAGAGCAGATATGCTGCTGCTGCAATGGAGATTAGTGCAAGATTACAGTCACGCCAGAATGTAAATTTATATTTAACAACAATTACGATTGCAGGTGTTGCAGCAACTTGGACTCAGAACGGTATTTGGGGTGTAATTGCATCTGTACTACTAAGCGTATTTTCTCTTTCTTTTGCGTTATGGATTTCTCATAATGATTTAATACTTGGGTTACTAGGAAAGTTTTGTGAAACTTGCGAGTCTGGATTTGAAAAGAATAATTCAAAATATATATTTCCAAGTTGGTTTAGTAATCAAGGTTGGCTGAATGAAGCTCTTCATTTTCGAAAATTTTCAAATTGGGGAACAATTATAGTTTTAGTTGTTATTACATCAAACACTTTATTGAAATTGATGTTTGTTTCTGAACTTTCTATTCAGATTCTTTTGTTTATTGCTGCAATTTGGAGTGGATTTAGTATTTTATTAATATGCGGAAATAAGAGAAGACGCCTTGCTATTAAAGAACAAGGTATTTATTTATGGAAAGAAGGAAAATATAAACATTATAAAAGGTAAATTTAAATAGAACATTTAAAATAATAATGTTATGAAAAAAGAGTTTACAATTATAACAAATATTCTTCTATTTTTATTATTAGTAAGTTCAGTAAATGCATATGATTTTTCTTTAGTAACTGGAAGAGCAACACTAAATTGTATAACTGGTGATGAAGCTGCATATCAAAATTGTGTAGCTAGATATGGAACATGTACAAGAAGTTCTTCTGGTGGTGTTGATTTAATTTGTTGGGCTGAAGATGATAATAATCAGCCTCAATGTAGAAGAGATTCAGATTGTTCAAATAATCAAAGATGTAGTTCTGGAAATTGTGTAGCAGCACCACAACAACCTCAACCAGTACAAGAAATAATACCTCCACAACCGCCACCTATTCAACAAGAAGCAACAGTAGTAGCAACTCCAACTACAGAAGTTCCTGGATTAAAATTAGATTTAAACACAGAAGAAGGAGATAAGGGTCAAGTAATTTTTAGATTATCAGAAGAAACGCAAGATGGATTTACAGTTCAAAAACCTTCATTAAATATAAACTTAGATCCAAAAACTGTTGGTGAAATTTCCAAAAAATTAGATGTAAAAACATATTCATATCCATTTTACGCAATAATAATTTTAGTTTTAGCATCTTTAATAACAGTTCTTTTTATAATTAAAGAAATTGTAAAACCAGGTCCATTTGTTTCATATAAAAATAAAAAAGGGCAAGTTTTTATCATAGCAGCAATAATATTTTCAATTGCAATTTATTCTGTAGTAATACCTTACAATACAATAAAAGAATATCCAGGACCAGAAGATTTTAATGAATTAAGTGAAAATTACAAAGCAGAATATCCCAAAGTTTTTAATTATGCAACTTATGAAGAAGGTGTTGAATTAGGACCTAAATTAGATGAATTTACAAATGTATTTTTAGGTGAAGCAAGAAAAAAAGATCCAAATTTTGGAGTGTTATATTTATACAAAGATGTAACAGGAAATGTTCATGTGGTTAATACATTAAATCAAAAAGTACTAAATATTAGATTAACACAGATAGGAGCAGAAGAATTAAGAATTACAGTTCCAAGTAGTACAACAAACGCTGGTGGAGAAATTTGTGTCGAAGGAATTGGTACAGGGTGTACAACCACAAATACAAATCAAGGAAATTTTGGTTCCGGATTTGATAATGTTGAAGATTTCCAAAACGTACAGCAATTATGTTTTGAAGTTCCAGGATCAATACCAAGACAATGTCCAGATATAAGTGATTTCTCATCCCATTCAACAGTATTAACTCAAAGTGAAATTCCAATAGCAACAATAAGTGGTAGAAATGGAGTAAGAATAGAAATTGAATTAAGTGAATTTTAACGTCTTCTAGTAACAACAATAATTGCATTATCTGAAGTTCTAGCGCCATCTGGATCTACAGAAACTTTTGTTAAATTATAAGTACCGGGTTCGGACCAACTTAAACTTACACAAGGTCCTGATTGAGAAACATCGGGCCAATTATCAGCATCAAAATAAGTCTCATGATTAATAGAAGCTCCATCCGGATCATAATTAGAAAATGGTGTACTTGAATGTCCAGGAGCGTAAGGACCATCTCTACAAGGATGACTTCCACATGCACCATAAACAAAACAATAAGGAGTATCAGTTGTTAAATTCATAACATCTGGTCCAGCATTTGCAATAGGAGCAACATTAGCCACAACTTGTAAAGGAGCATTAGTCATTGTTCTAGCACCATAATTATCAGTAGCAGAGGCAGTTACCATATAATTACCCATATCAGGTAAAGTTACATTAGTTTTACAAGCACCGTTGCTATTATACATCATACGACCATTAGAATCTCTAACTTCCCAAGTGCATCTAACAAGATTGCTATCACCATCAGGATCAGTTACTTCAGCTTCTAATTCTGAAGGTCTATTTCTTCTAAATTGAATAGGACCACTAGGCATAGGATTTCTAATTTTAATAGTTGGAGCTATATTTGCAATACCTGCATCCATAGAATTAATTCTCACATCAGGTGCATAACCTGCATCTAAAGGAGTAGGAACACCAGCATCTGGAGCTTTATAACCAGAATCGTGAACATTAGGCATACTAGAATCTAAACTAGGAGTATTATTAGTATTAGAATTATCAGGTTCCATAGAAACCATTTCAGTTCCACAAGCCCCAACTACTAAAGCTAGTGGTAATATTGTTTTTACACCCATTTAAACCCTCGAATTTAACTATTCAGACCTATATTCACTTAGGTAAGCTTCTTTATATAGCTTACGAAAATATAACTATCAAAGGGTGACAATAATGAGCCCGGAGGGATTCGAACCCCCATCCGCAGGTATCTACAAAAAATACCGTAGCCCGCTATTCTATCCAGGTTATACTACGAGCCCATCATAAGTAAGCTACACTCATATTTTTAAGAATTTGCTTTATAATAAAATTAAAGAAAGAAACTTAAATTCTATTAAAATATCACTTATATGACAATACCAGATTTTGGAAATGTAAATCATCTTCTTACTCAGAAAAAGCTTGAAAAGTTATATCGAGACTTAGAAAAAAATGAAGGTGGTCTTTTAGCAATGGAATGTGAATATGGTCTATCTTGGCTATCAAGGAACGATAGTCATCGTAGCATGATTCATTTCGGGAAAATTACTTCACCATATTTAGAAAGGGTTGAAAATAGAGAAGCAAAAAATCTTCCTCCAATTCTTCAAAATAAATTAAGAGGATTTAGTTTACTTCCAGCTCCAACTCTAAAAGCAAGAGGAATAGTACAATTAGGAAAAATTAGTTTAGAAGATAAAATAGAAGTAAGAAATGCTGTGAATTTACCAATTTTACAATTTGCAGGAGAAAATACTTTATTTGGTACAGCAGAGCTACTAGAAGTAGAAGATCCAAAAGAATGGGCAGAGAATTTTAGAAGATTAAACCTTTATGTAGGTGATGAACAAGTAATAGGTTTCTTAGAAGCTAAAGTTGAGTATAATACCCATAACTACGGAAAAAATGCACCTAAACTTTATGAAGCATTAAAAGAATTGACAAACGAAGATGCACTATCAAGAAAATATTTTGATAAGAAAAAAGAACAACTAGAAAGAGAAAAAATGAGAGAAATAGGAGAAATGATTTTAAGATTATTTAATAGATATGAGAGTTTAGAAGGGAAAGATTCTAGCGAAAGAAGGAAATCAGAAAAAATGATAAGGGAAGGAATAATAAATCTCATTGATCTTGGTGGTCATAAATATAGCTCACCTATAAGTTCACAAAAAGCTTCAGGAATTGTAATTATACCAGATGTTTTCTTAAGAGATTTAGCTGAAATATATAAAATACCAATTCCAGAATAAAGAAGTTTTAAAAATTTTATCTATCTAAAACTCGGATCTATAAAACAAATACTAACTTCAGTTTTTTCAGGTTCTTCTTCAGAAATATAAGCATCAGTTAAAAGAAGAACATTTTTACCACCAAAACAATCTCCTTTTCCTAAGACAAGAGGGTTTCCAGGAAGTCTACTTTCTCTTTTATAACCTATAGGTTGACCATTCACTTCTAAAGCAACAGCATAATTCCCTTCATGTTCAATTATTCCTTTTAATCTTAATAAATATTGAGAACCATTAAATTCTTGAAAAGTATCTTCAGGAGAAAATTTAACATCAAAAGAGGTATCACAAAATTCTTCTCTACAAAAAGGATATCTAGAATCATTGGTATTAAAAGAAATAGTATCTGCTTCACAAGCTAAAGCAGCTAAACCAACAAAACCTAAAGTAAATAATCTTTTACCCATAGAAAAGAAATTCAAAATAAAAATTTATAAGCATATCTTTTATTAAGAATCTATCTTTTTCTTCTAATTACAAAGAACATAACTAAACCAATTATAATTAATAATATAACAACAACTCCAATAATAAATTTAAGTTTACTTTCTTTCACAAGTTGTTCTTCAACAAGAGGTTCACTAATAGTTTTGTCTTCAGCTGTAATAACAAAATAACTATTATCTTCAACATGAACAGTAACTACTAAATCATCTCCATCTATTGTTTCTTCAGTTTCTAATTTATCTCTAGTGCCATCATCATGAACTTGATAGCAGCCAATATTTACATTAATTAAATCACTAGCAGATAAGCCATCAGGTAGTCTTTGAGTTCTTAAACTCTTTAATGGGATTCTGAATACTAAATCCATTTGCTCAACCAATTCTTCTTCAGTTTCATTTGGCAATTCAACTTCATAAATTAAAACATTTCCATTAAATTCATCAGCTAATTCTTGTAAAGAACTTTTATCTGAATCAGGAACTTGATCTATACTTGAATATTGATTAAGATTTACATTTATTTCTTTTCCATCTACAGTAACATCTAAACTAGACCCATCTTCAAAACTTTCTTTAACAGAAGTACTTGAAGTTGTTTGAGTTGTACTACTTGATGAACTACTAGAAGTTCCTCTTCCTGTAGCTGCTCCACCTCCAGCACCAGAACCTCCACCTGAACTTCCTGAACTGGTTGAAGAAGCAACTGCTTTCATAGCAACAGCTGCATAAGTATTGTAAGTAGTTAAAGAAGGAATAGAACCAATTGCAGTAACAATATCTGAAGTAGTGTTCAATCTCAAATTATTTCCAGTTGATTCCCATCCACTATTATATCTTGCAACAACAATATCAGATTCAACAAAATCTGAAGTTAATAAAGTTGAATTATAATAAATTGTTAAGTTTTGTAAATCTGGATTAGTAGTTAAATTATTAATAACAACTAAATTAGAAACTAATTGACAAGTGAATCCAGAAACACAAGTAGTAGTTCCTGTACTTTCAGTAGTTGCATTTGTTGTTCTTAAACTTACATTTGAAGAATTGGCGAAACTTAAATTTAAGAAATCAGTCTCTAAAACATTATGTTCTATAAGAACATTCATTAAAAAAGAATTGGTACTTAAATTAAATATTGGAATAAAAGGTGATTGTAAATTAAAGTAGTTTCTTGCAGTAAAATTTGCAACAGAACTATTAAGATAAATTTGAAGGGCATTATTAGTAAGATTATTAGAAGATAAGTTGCTAGAAAAACTTCTATCAAAAAGAACCCCAATTGTGTTATTAAGAGCAATATTCGAAGAAATAATACTTGTATTAGAACTTACTAAATAAATTCCGTAGCTACCATTAATTGCTGTATTGTTTGTAATATTTACAGAATTACTTGTATTGACAACAAGATTATTGGTATTGTTTGTAAGTAAACCGTTATCATAAACCGTCAATGAATTTGAATTGAAAATATGAATTCCTGAAGCTAAACCATTTGTATGATTGTAAACAGTGTTAGCAAAAATTCTAGCGCTAGAAAAACCGTTTGTGAATATTCCTGAACCAGAATTATTAAAAAGAGTGTTAGAGTAAACAGATCCCAAAAGTGCACGAATAGTAATACCATTCCTAGAATTACTATGTATTGTATTTCTACTTATATTAAGATCATATGCACCATCATCAACAATAGCTGCCCCTTCATTTTGCCATATTGAATTATTATAAATAAGTACAGAAGAAGCATTAGCCAGATTTATACCATTGCCATTTCCTGCTCCAGCTGAATTAGTAAAACTAATATTATTTGAACTTATATTATTTCTTGAGTCACTTACAGAAAATATTCCATCAGATAAACTTATACTAATATTGTTGTTTGCAATAAAAATTGAATTAGTTTCTACAGTGTGTATGCCTCTAGTATTATTTATAAGAGTATTATTTGTAATATTACCTAAATGAGAAGAATCATAAAATATTCCATCAGTAGTATTAGTAATAAAATTATCAGAAACGTATGAATTATTAAAAGAACCAACATCAAGAAAATAAATTCCTGCCCCAGTAGTACCTCTACTCCCATAAATTATATTTGAAGTTATATTAACAATACCAGGGAACCATGTACTAATTGCAGTAGTAACAGCAATTCCAGCACGAATATTAGTAAAAACACTATTATTAGCAATTAAAGTATCGGGATGAGCGTCGTTACCTTGAACATTAATTCCATAAATTGTAAAGTTAAAGATTGTATTTCCTTCAATTCTATTTGGTATATTAGTTCCTGCAGCAATACTAGATTGAACAACAACACCATAACTAGTTCTATTATAACCGTTAATAGTATTTGAAGTTATGTTTGTATTTTTACTCGCAATATTCACACACATGTTTGTACAGTTAAAAATATTATTTCCAATTATTGTAATATTTTCTGCTGCACTGCCCGTGTTTATACCTTGAGAAAAAGAAGCAGAAAAATTATGAAGAACATTATAACTAATATTTGCAACACCATCAACTATTTGTATACCTAAATAGATAAAATTAAAAGTATTATTAAAAATAACTGCATCTCGTTGACGACCATTTATATTAATACCTTGTGCATTATTACTATCATTAAAAAAAGTATTATAACTTATATTGGTATTATTTGGTTGTGCTAAAATAACACCAAAACTATCAAAACCAGTAAAAGTATTATTAGCAATAGTTACATTACCAGTTGGAGTAGCGAAGTTAATATTAGTATCAAATCCTCTAAAATTACAATTTTTAATAGTAATATTTCCAAAGGCAGTTGCGTTATTAAGGAAAACAGCAGTTGAGGATAGACCTGTAGTATCTGTAACATTAAAAGTATTACAATCTAAAACAGAATTGTTTGCCCAAATAAAGAAACAAGTAGTATTTACTCCTGTATTCATATGATCTGTCAATTGATAAGTATCTCCAGTAGATAAGTTAGCACATCCATTTATAGCAACAAGAGCATTGCTTTGATGAGAAAGAAATAATAAGGATAATAGAACTATAGCTGCAAACACGATCTTTTTTAATTGCATAAAAGTATAAATTACAAGTTCTATTTAAATATATTTCGTTAAAAATAAGGGGCATTAAACGATAGGTTTTAATATTTATCCCCCTCACTATATTTATGTCAAAACCATACTCATTAGCTTTAATTTTGGCTGCTGCAGCATGTTCTAATAATCCAGAATCTATTGCTACAAAGGTTGAAAATTCTACAAATATATCACAAGAAAGACAAACTGGAAAGTTAGATATAAGTGAAGAAAAATCTAAAAGAGATTTAATAAATATCTACGAATCACAATTAGTTGGTGCACAAATAACCTATTTAATAGATGAAGGATATAATGTACAAGTACCTAGAAGTTTATCTGAAGGAGATTCAATTTGTTTAATGGATGGAAAATTATGGTTTAGACCCAACGAAGATTTAAATAGTTTATATCCATTAAGAGGGGTATTAAGTGAAATAGGTAAAAGACCTTTTAGAATAGACATAAGAGAAGTAATTAATGGAAATGAGATAGGATGTTACGTTGCTGGAGCTTTAGGTGGAGGACCAGCTAGAGGTTATATAGCTCCACCGATTAGAAAAGATTCACAAAAAAAAGTGTCTGGAGCAATTAAAATTTAATTTTTTTCTTTAATAAAAAACTAGACCAAAAATAATTAAAAGAGAAATGTTTGAATAAAAATTTATAAGCATATCTTTTATTAAGAATCTATCTTTTTCTTCTAATTACAAAGAACATAACTAAACCAATTATAATTAATAATATAACAACAATTAAAATAATAAATTTAAGTTTACTTTCTTTCACAAGTTGTTCTTCAACAACTTCTTTAGTAATAACTTCTCTGTCTTCAGCTGTAATAACAAAGTAACTATTATCTTCAACATGAACAGTAACTATTAAATCGTCTCCATCTATTGTTTCTTCAGTTTCTAATTTATCTCTAGTTCCATCATCATGTACTTGATAGCAACCAATACTAACAGATTCAACATCAATAGGTGCTAAACCATCAGGGAATTTAATAGTTTTTAAACTTCTTAATGGAATTCTAAATACTAAATTCATTTCATTAACTAATTCTTCTGCAGTTTCATTTGGTAATTCAACTTCATAAATTAAAACATTCCCATTAAATTCATCAGCTAATTCTTGTAAAGATTCTTTATCTGAATCTGGAACACTATCAATATTAGAATATTGATTAAGATTTACATTTATTTCTTTTCCATTTACTGTAACATCTAAACTAGACCCATCATCAAAATTTTCTTTAACAGAAGTTGTTTGTGTTGTAGAACTGCTTGTGCTTGTTGAATCACTAGAAGATCCGCTTCCTGTAGTTCCTCCACCACCAGATCCAGAACTGCCGCCAGTGCCTGAGCCACTAGAAGATCCGCTTCCTGTAGTTTTAATTACAACTGCCGCATATACAGCTGAATAATCATCTAAAGATCCCAATAAAGTTACATAATTACTGGTGGCATTAACAAAATTAGTTCCTACTTCTCTCCATCCGCCTTCATATCTAGCAATCTGTACCTGATTTTCATTAAAATTATTTTCAGTAATTAATGTTTCATTATAATTAAGAGTTAAATTAAAAACACCAGGAGTATTTGTAACATTATCAATTACAAGTAAATTAGATATAAGTTGACAAGTATATCCAGCAGCTTGACAATTAGTTGCACTCACACCTTCTTCATTTGTATTATTAGTAACTCTTAAACTTACATTCGAAGAATTGAAAAAAGTTAAATTCAAAACATCTACACTTTCTATAATATCTGAAATATAATTAATTGTAAGCAAACTAGACCTATTGGTTAAATTAATAATCTGACTAATAGAATTATTATATCTCTCAAAGTAATTTCTTCCAAATAAAGTAAGATTAGAACTATTTAAATAAATATTAAAAGTATTATTACTTAAGTTATTTAAAGAAAAATTTGTAGCAAATGAATCTCTAGAGAAAAGAGAATAATTATTTCTAAGAAGAGTATTGTTCTTTAAAATATTTAAAGAGGAATTAAAGAAATAAATTCCATAAGTATTATTGAAAATAGTATTATTTGTGAGATTTACATTATTAGAAGCATTAATTAAAACCCCATAAGTATTATTTGCTATTAAAGCATTATCGTAAATAAAAGTATTATTTAAAATAGTACCAAGTTTATCTCCACCGAAATTTGTAAGATATCCATTTATAAATATTCCAGCACCAGGATTTCCATAACTACCATAAATCCTATTTCCAGTTATATTTGTTACACCAGTGAAATAAGTTTCAATTGTAGTATCAATACCAATATTTGCCCAATAATTTGAATAGATATTATTATTATAAATAAAATTATCGGGATGAGCATCATTACCACGAACATTAATTCCATACGCTGAACAATTAGTTATTGTATTTCCTTCAACTCTAGTGGGATAAATAGTTCCAGTAGTAACACTAGGTTGAATAATTATACAATGAACAGTTTGGTTAAAACCATCAAAAGTGTTTAAAGTAATATTTGTATTTCTGCTATTAACATTTATACAAGAAGCACCTCCGCTCCAAGTACAATTGAAAAAAGTATTTCCTATAACTGTAACGTTTTCTGCACTACTTGCAAGAGCTAGTTGTTCAGATACGCCACTAGAAAAAAAGTTATAACTTACATTTGCTATTCCATTATTAATTTGTACTCCAGCAGTACTGTGATTAAAAGTATTATTGAATATTAAAGCATCTCGTTGTCTTCCATTTATATTTAAAAGTGTTGAACCACTATTATTATAAAAAGTGTTATAACTTATGTTAGTATTATTTGCTTGTACTAAAGTCATAATAGTTGAGAATTCACCACGATGATGATTAAAAGTGTTATTAGCAATAGTTACATTTCCACTTGCAGTAACAAAGTTAATAGTTTGATAAAAATTTCTAAAATTACAATTCATAATAGTAATATTACCAAAAACTGTTGCATTATTTAATTGAATACCAATATCATTTGTTGATCCTCCAGGAAGACCAAAATTATCACTTACATTAAAACCGTTACAATCTAAAACAGAATTATTAGAATAAACCCAGAAACAAACAGAACTTATATTAGAACTAATATTTTGTGTTAATTGATAGGTATCTCCAGTAGATAAGTTAGTACAGCCATTAATAGCAACTAAAGCATTACTTGGCTGAAATATAAATAATAAAGATAATAGAATTATAAATACAAGCACGATCTTTTTTAACATAAAATCTAATTTGAATTTCTTATTTAAATATATTTCGCTAAAATAAAATTAAAATTATTAAAAATAATGAGAAATTTAGGGCTATTTTCAATCGTAAGGTTTTAATATTTATCTATCTAATATATACTATGGAAAGACCAAACTTAGCTTTAGTAGCTTTAGCGTTAGCAGCATGTAGTCCTGAGTCTACTGAGAATAATACAAGTGCAAAAGATATTTCTAATTTAGCTCAAGAAAGAGGAAATAATTTTACTCCAAAATCAGTTGTAGTAGTAAATTATTTAAGAGGAGTAAATATTAATTATTTAGTGGGTAATGCAGGATATGAAGTAGCAGTTAACTATACACTTAGAGAAGGAGATTCACTTTGTAATTTAGGAGAAAAAAATACTGTTTATTTTGTTCCAAGAAACACAAAACAACGTTACGTGTTAACTGACTCAGTTCTACCAGGAAACCAACCAACACCGCAAGAATGTTATGTGGCTGGCAATATACCGCGAAACATTAGAAGAATTCCTAAGGGAAAACCGAGTATGGTAGCAACTGGCAAAACAACAAGAATTTAATTTTTTTCTTTAATAAAATAAAACAACAACAAACCTATTCCTATAATAATAAAAGAATCTGCTAAATTAAAAACATACCAAAATCCTAAATCAATAAAATCAACCACAAAACCATGAATAATTCTATCTAATAAATTACCAAAAGCACCAGCTAAAATAAAATTCCAAGCAATATTATATTTATCATATTTCTTATAAAAATAAAAAACTAAACCAATAATAATTAAACTAAAAATAATAAAAAATAAATTATTACCTTGAAATAAACCAAAAGTCACACCTGTATTTTCAATATAATTAAAAGAAAAATATTTGAATAAAAAAATACTTTTTCCAAAGAAATAAAATTTAGTTAATTGATCAATTAATAAGAGTAGAATAATAAACAATAAGTTTCTAACATATTTCATTGATTCTCCTTAGCTACTTTTTCTATAAATTCTAGCCTTTTATCAATCTCCTCTAATTTGTCTTTAACTTCATCTAATCTTTTAATAATTTCAGAATTATCTTGTCTATTCTCAATTGGAAGTTGTCTGTTTAAAATGTCAGGTCTAAATTCTTCATGTAATCTACGCTTATCAAAATCATTTTCAAATGCAGGTTTAAAATCATTATCACCTAAATCTTCTTCTACATTTGAATCTAAAGTCTCTTCAAAATTACCAGAATCATCTTCACTTTCTTTTTTTCTTTTAAAAAAACCAAATATACCCATTACAAAAATTTTAAATACGTCAGGATATAAATATCTTTTGATATAAATGAAATCGAAAGAGGTTGTAAGGCAGGAATTAGGTAACAAAACAGCTCAGCAGTTTCTAAAAGAGTCTTTGCAAGTTAAAGATATTGAAGTAGTAAAAAAAGAACTAAATGAAACAAAAGGCAAAGATGAAAAAGAAACTATGCAAAAAAGAATAGGTTTTCTTAAATCAATTATTAAAGATGAAAATTATAAAGAAATAAAAGGAGAAATATTAAGAGAACTAGCTCCTTTAGTTGAAAAAGTAGATAAAAAAACTTATACTTTAATCTATGATTCATTAAATGAAGGAATAGAACCAATATATTTCTGGGTTCTAGATTTTATGGCAGATAGCAAACCCACAGGTCTTAAACTAGATGTTTGGAAAGGTAAAGAAGAATATGAAGCATCTGCTAGTTCAGGATATTTTGGGGAAATGGGACAAAGAACAAGTTTAATGCAGCAAAAAGCAATGGAATATTTAGGTGCAATTAATAATGTGATAAAAAGTATTTTAAATTTAATTTATGATTTAAGAGAATTTGAAATGAGATTAAAACCATATAATGATTTAAAAGATCCAAAGGGAAAAACAGAAGATGAAAAGAAAGAAAATAAACAAGCAGGAAAATTCTCATTAAAGGGAATTTGGATGGATCAAGTAGATGCAAGAAAAGGAAGAGGAAGTATAAATTTATTAGCTCAAGATTTATCATTTGTAACTCTAAGAGATGCATTTTTCTATGTTGAAGATATAGAACATATAAACAGATTAGATTTAAATGAAAGAGTAAAAAATATTTTAAAAAGAAAATTAGTAGAATATCAAGCTTGGGAAGAAAATAGCGAATTAGAAATAAGAAAAAGATATGAAGTTGAAAAAATTTATTTAAGATCGCAAGTTGGAACTTTAACTTTATATGCTAATTGGGCAAAACCATATTTAGTTGCAGCACAAAAATTGAAGATGAGAAATCCAACTGCTGAAACATTAAAAAATCCAAACATAGTAGACGCATTCAGTAATATGGAATTAGAACTTAAATTATTAGGTAAAAGAGAAATAAAACCTGGTGATGTTCACGAATCATATAAAGATATAAAAGTTAAGAAAAAATATTTTTGTATTATAGAAGCAAAAATGAAATTTAGAAGTTTGCCGTCTTCAGTTTCTGGTCAAGGAGGAAGACATTATGTTCACGGAGGAAGAACTGATATAGAATTTAGTGCATATGGTTTAGATGAAACTGAACTTGAAGCTTTAGAAACAAAAGAACTTTATGATGACTTATATTTAATAGAAGATTTTGTAGGTGTAAGTTTAAAAAAATTAATTGATGATGTTAAATATTTCACAAGTGGACCAGAAATAAAAGAAGAAAAACCTAAACCAAAGAAAAAACAAAGATTATTTGGAGATATAAGACAAGGTTTCAAAGATTTATACGAACTGCTAAAAGAAGCAGTTATTCCATTTGAAAAGAAAGATGCTCCAGATATAATAGAAGAAGATATGAAAGCTACTGCAAGAAAAGCAGCAGAAGGAATGACTTACTTAATTTACAATCAATATAAAAAACAGCATGGAATGTTATCAACATGAAAGATAAAATATTTACTTTAGCAAATTTATTAACATTTAGCAGACTAGTATTAACATTTATATTTATTTATTTAATTTCTAGAGAACAAATAATTCCAGCAATAATTTGTTTATTGCTTGCAGGTCTGTCAGATTTACTTGATGGTTATGTTGCTAGAAAATTAAATCAAGTATCAGAATACGGAAGAATTTTTGATACAGCAGTAGATGGAATATTTTTAACACTAACATCTTTATCACTATTAGCTTATGATTACATAAATATTGGAATTGTAATTATATTTTTAGTTGGTGGAGCAATAAGATGTTTCAGTTATATTAAAAAAGATAAAATAAGTCCAACAATATTTAGTAAGGCAGTAGTAGTTTTAATTTATGCTTTAATGATCTTATCTCTAACAGAAGAAATGATATTTAATCTTGTTAAATGGCCGGTAGCAGGATATCATCTAGTAATTTCTTCAATAGATTTATACAGAAAACTATAAAAATATTTTCTAAGAAAAATTTTACAAATTAATAAAATTTATAAACATTCTCTCTAATAGTTATTATACCATGACATCATTCTACAAAAGCTATTCAAATAAAAAAACTGCATTTGAAAATAAATTCAACTCTACTTTAGGTTCTCCTACAAGTCCAATGGTAGCTAAACAATTAGAAGAAACAGGTAAAAGATTAAATGAAGGAGTAAAAAATGTTGAAATTGGTACAATAGCTACTGATAAATTCGAAATGATTCCTAAGCAGCATTTCGAAGAAATAAGAAGAATTGCTCAATTAACAGATGCAAATATTTCAGTTCATGCTCCTTTAGTAGATCTTGCAGGATTTCCGCAAGGTGAAGGTCAAAGAACATGGGCTGAAGATCAAAGAAAAACAGCAGAGTCACAAGTATTTTCAATAATGGAAAGATCTGTACCACTAACAACTAGAGATGAAAAAGGAAAAGTAAAAGCAAATGTTCCAATAGTATTTCATGCAGGTCATTTTTCAAGTCAAGAATATGGAGTTCCATATGATCCAGTAAAACATCCTGAAGGATTAAAAAAAGAAGTTCATAAAAAAGATGAGTACGGTAATATCAAAACAGATGCTTTTGGAAATCCAGAAATAGAAAGATACGATCCAGTTGATATTAGATCAATGACAATTGTAAATCAAGAAACAGGTGATATTCATAGAGTAGAACATGATGAGAAAAAAAGAATTGGTGGGAGAACTGAAATTTGGGATGTAGATAAGAGACTAAGAACTTTAAATCAAACACAATGGGATGAAGAACAATTAAAAATGCTTAATTATCAAAAAGATATAGAAGAATTAAAAGAAAAATTAGAAATAAGAAGACAGCAAAATGATGCAATAGAAAAAACAGGATTAGGTAAAAGAGAAATAAAACCTGGTGAAATAAATTATCAAGCAATGGCTCAAAATAATGAGTTAGATATTGTAAGATTGCAAAGACATATTCAAGAAATAAATCAAAGATTAAATTCAGAAGCAGAAAATATATTCCATAAATATGATAAATGGGCAGATGAAAAAGTAAAAGATAAAACAAAAGATAGAATGGAGCATATAAGAAATGTGTTCAAAGAAGTACAAACTCACGAAGATGAGTTAAATGAAAAATTCAACAATTTATCAGAACAAGATCAAAAAAAATCATACAAAGAATATCAAAACCAATTATTAGATTTAGAATTACATAAATCAAAAGTAGTAGTAACAGAAATGGCAGCAATTAGAGCTCCAAAATTATGGGTTCCTGTAGGAGAATTCGCAATAGGAAAAACAGCAGAAACAGTTTCTAATGCAGCAACAAACTTATTTAAAAAATTAAAAAATGAAAAAAGACCTGATGGAACAACAAGAGAAGATGAAATGCCATTTTTAGCTCTAGAAAATTTCTTTGTAAATGCACCAATGTCAAGAGCAAAAGATCTAAAAGAAGTAGTAAAACAAGGACGTGATTTAATAACTAAAAAATTAATGGGTGATAAAGATTTGAAAATGTCAGAAAGTGATGCAAGAAAAGCAGCTGAATCAATGTTATCAGCAACATGGGATGTTGGACATATTAACAACTTAAGAAAAGCAGGTTTTGAAGGTGAAGAATTAAAAGAACTAGTGTTAAGAGAAACAAAAGAAATAGCAGATGTAACAAGACATGTTCACATTACAGATAATTTTGGTTTCTTTGATTCACATCTGCCTCCAGGAATGGGTAATGTTCCAATTAGAGAAATAATGGAAATATTAGAAAAAAAATGGGCAGATCAAAAAGCAGTAAATCCCCATATGCAGGATCCAAGAAGTATTGTTGAAGCAGGTGGTTTCGTAGCAGAAATTGGCCAAAATCCAACAGTGGGAGTTCTTGAATTTTTTGGAAGTCCATTATACAGAATGGGTCCTAGTCCTTATTTTTCACAAAATATGTCAAGAACAGTTGGACATACTTATTCACCATATACAGAATCATTTATAGATTTCCCTCAGCAGCACTTTAATTTATATGGAAGTAGTTTCACAACTTTACCAAAATCAGTTGGTGGAGAAGTAGGTGGAGCAAATTCAAGATTTAGTGGTACTCCAAATCAATAGTTTTATATAAAAAATAAAATCAATAAATAAAGATGAAAAAGAAAAAAGTGGTGAAAATAGATAAGAAAGAAATCATTCTAAATACAAATAGAGATATAGCTTTTGACTTCGCTACAAGAGTTTATAAAAAATTTACAAATGTAATAAAAGCAATTGCATTATTTGGTTCAACAACAAAATTAGAAGCAAATGAAAAAAGTGATATTGACTTAGTAATAATAATAGATGATTGTACAATAAATTGGGATGATGAATTAATTGCATGGTATCGTGAAGAATTAGCAAAATTAATTGCAGAAAAAGATTACAAAAGAGAATTACATGTTAACACTGTAACACTAACATCATTCTGGGAAGAAGTAAGAGCAGGTGAACCTCTTGTTATTAATGTTTTAAGATATGGTGAACCTTTAATTGACATTGGTGGATTTTTTGATCCATTAAAAGTTTTATTAGCAAAAGGAAAAATAAGACCAAGTGCAGAAGCAATATTTACTACAATGGAAAGAGCAGGCCAGCATTTAGGAAGAGCAAATAATTTTATTCTTAATAGTGTTGAAGGATTTTATTGGGCAATGGTAGACGCAGCACATGCAACACTAATGGCGCTGAAAGTAGTTCCACCATCACCAGAACAAATTCCACAATTATTAAAAGAAGTTTTAGTAGATAAAAACATGTTAAATAAAAAATATATTGACTATTATGAAAGAGTAAGAAAAGTTGCAAAAGCAGTTTTACATAACGAAAAAGCAAAATTAGAAGGAAAAGAAGTTGAAGAATTAAAAAACTTAGCAGAAAGTTTTGTATATGAATTAAATGAAATTACAAAAGCACTAATTAGAAATGAAAAAATAATAAGATATGAAGTAAAACAAAATTAAGCACATTTTTTATCATTATCAAATTCTGAATAATTACATTTTGGTAAATCTTTTCTAACTACAACTTTAGGACGTGCATTAAAATATTTTTGAGCTTGATCCCAAGTTAAATTATCTGGTAAACAACCATCTCTTACCAAACTAGGACTTCTAGTAAATATATTAGTATTACAAGGTAAAAATTTTCTAGTAGTACGAATTTGATCCACAATATAATCGTTATTTGTATCACAAATCAAATAACCAATAACATCTACTTCTTGTTTTTCAGAGTTAAAAGATAAATTATAATGTCCAACACATCTGCCAGTTAAACCTTCAGAAATATTAATCTCTGGTTCTTTAGCATTAGCACTAGAAGAAAGAACATACAATAAACTACTCAGACCAATTCCTAATATTCTTCTCATTTTAAAAAAATAAAAAATTAAGCTGATTCTTCTCTTTCAGTTTCAGCTTGTTTGTAAGCTTCGTACATTTTCAAGAAAGCTTTAGCTTTTGTTCCTTGATCTTTTTCCATAGCTTTGTCTATTAAAGCATAAGCGCCACTTTCATTTAGTTTCTTTGGAAGCTCACTTACTTCTGCTTGAAGTAATTTTAACCTATTATTATAATGTATAGCAGACCTTTCTTGAGCTAAATTAGGTGTATACAATCTAACTAAAGATAAACTATACAAACTAGCCCCACTATCATTTTCAGCAACTAATTGTTCAGCTGCAGCAAGATTCCCTTGTTTTAATGCAATTTCTAGTTTTGCAGCATATTGAATTCTTTTTATTGCTGAATCTAAATCAGTAAATACTTTTTTCTCATCATCAGAAGCTTTATCATCTGGTTTTACAGGTTTAAATCCTTGTAGTATAGCCATATTCATATAAAACTCAAATTTAGCATCGTCACCTAAATCACCAACAAATGTTTCTCTAGCACCTTGAAGATCTTTATCAGTAACTGCTTTTTCAAATTTAGTATAAATTCCTTCTACTTTATCACTCCCACCAAGCATGTAATCTAAATTTTCTCTTATACCTTGAGCAGGAGCTACTTTAGCAAATTTAGGATCCATTGGATCATCATGTAATTTTTCATTTTGAATAAAAGTTAAGTAACCAGCAACACCATTTCTAATTTGATCATGTTCAGCTTTACCAGAATTGTCTAAGTCTTGAGCTAAATCTTTCAGTCTTAATCCAGTGCTAGCTGCACTAACTAGTTTTTCAAGACCTTCACTTATTGTGTATTGTGTTGCCATTTTATCTTTTTTACCTCATATTACTTACTATTTAGTAGTAAATACTTACTTATAAACATTTCTATTATAAAGATATAACCATAAAAGATTAAAAAGTTAACTATAAACAACTAAAAATCAACAAATTTAAAGTTCTCAGAACTGTTAAAATGACCTTTAATAGCCTTTAAAGCTGAATCCTTATCTAAAGTATGTATTGAATAAGTTTCATCCCAAAAATCTCCACCCCATAAAATATCTCTAAGTTCTGAATAATCATCTAATATTTTCTTAGTACTAATACTCTTAATAACATTTAAAATTTCATTAGGACTATATTTTGGACTAGCACCTAAAACTAAATGAAATTCATCATTATTAATTCCAAAATTAAAAAATTCAAAACCATATCTAGCACCTAATCCTTTTAATAAATCTTTAATATAATCTAAAGAAATCCTATCTAACATTCCTTGTTGCTTATAACTAACTGAAAACATTAAATGATAAATTAATTTAGAAGCAATTTGTTTTTTAATATCCGAATTAACATTTTCAGAAATAACTAAATCATCTTTAATTTCCTGTAAATTATTTTCTACAGTAATTTCTGGAATAGCAATACTTTCTTCATTTGCAATATAAGGTTTAACACCAACTAAGTAAATTTTTCCAGATTCCATTGTCCATTCAATTTCAACAGGTTTATTATAAACTTGTTCTAAAGTTCTAGCATATTCAGCCAAATAAGAAATGTCTTCATCTCTAACTTTCTGTATACTTCCTCCGCCATCACTAAAATTATTTTTAACATTTTTTCCAGTATATCTATCTCTAAAATAACCATAATGTTGCAATCCCAACTGTTTATCTTTAATTCCTAAATTTTCTTTATCCAAAAAATAAATATCATATTCAACATTATCACTAAAAACAGTTCCAAGGCCTAAAACAGATTTAACTTTAATATTGTCGCCGCTAAAAACAAATCCAGATTTATCAGCATCAACCATTTTCTGAATAACAACAGAAACTAAAGAATCTTCTAATGAAAATCCTTCTTTAATAAAATATTTTAAATTATTAGGTTTAAATAAAGAAGCCCAGCATTTTTGTATTGCAAATATTAATTCGTCTCTGCCTCGAACATTTAAATAAACTTCAAATTTACAATTATTATCAAAATTAGAACTAACTCTTACAGCAACAAAAGGAAGCTCTCTTCCAGCTTTAATAAAACTATTAATAATATTTCCACCTACAGCCTGGCTTACAGCTCTGTCTATATTCAAATTATCATAAGATTCTAAAATTTTATCTTTTAAATGATGAGAAACTTGAGAACTTAAAATTAAATCTATAATTTTATCAGAAGTTTCTTCTAAAATAATATTATTATCAACATCTAAATTATTTAATAAATTTAAAATATTAGATTTTAATGTTGAATATTCTAAATATTGGCTAAAAGCATATGAAGAAATAACAAAACCATTAGGAACAGGAAGTCTTAAACCATATAAAACACTTAAACCTAAAGCTTTACTACCTACTAATGAAAAATCATCCTCTTTTATTTCAGAAAACCAAATTATTTGATTCATTATAAGATAACAATTAAAGATCTTTATTAAAATTTCTATAATAAACATCAAGTTTAAAAAGAGAAGTAAATAGAAAATAATAAAGGGAAAAAGAGTTTATTCAATTTAAAATAACTTATCAACCATTTGTAGCAAGAGGGGAATATGAAAAATAAAAATATAGTTAAATTACTAATATTTTATTTCTTGTTTCTATTCTCATTAAATTTTACTTTTGCTGCAGTTACTACTTTTGATTTAACAGGGACAGATACTGGAAATTGGTTAGGTACTAATGGTGTTGCTTCCATGGCTTATGATCCTCTAAATAATATGACTTATATAGGTGGGTCTACTGGTTCTTTCGGAGTTTATAATAGAACTGAAAATGTAACTCATTCTCTCAGTGCAACTGATTCTGGAAACTGGATAGGCACAAGAGCACTTCAAGCAATGGTATTTGATATTAACAAAAGTTTAGTTTACTTTGCTGGAGGTACTGCTACTTTTGGAGTTTATAATAGAACTACAAATATATCAACTGATCTTAGAGCAACTGATACTGATGATTGGATTCTTACAAGTGGTTTTCGTGGACTAGCTTATGATCCAGTTCACTTTGCTCTTTATCAAGGAATAGTTAGCGGAAAATTTGGATCTTATTCTCGTGAAACAAACGTTTCAACAGATCTTTCTGCAACAGATGCAGGAGACTGGGTAGGCACAAATGCAGTTTTTGCAACAACTTATGTTGTTAATGGTAATCGTACTTATACAGGTATTGGTGCTGGCAGATTTGGAGCATTTAACGGAACTACTGGAGCATGGGATGATCTTTCTGCAACAGATGGTGGCACAGGTATAGGTTCTGCTAACAGTGTTTTAGCTTTAGCTTATGATACTAGTCGTGATCTTGTTTATTTAGGAGTAACTCTAGGAAATTTTTTAGTATATAACAGAACTGCAAATCAAATAACAAATCTTACTACAACTGATCCTTCTGATTGGATAAGCACTAGCGGTTTTTTAGCCCTTGCATTTGATGATAGAAGAAATTTAATTTATATGGGATTAGCTTCTGGAAAAATTGGAGTATACAATAGAACTACAAACACAACAGTTGATCTTTCTGCAACAGACACAGGAGACTGGATGGGTACGGATTCTATTCAAACAATGACTGCAGATACTGCTAGTAATTTAATTTATATTGGTTTAACTACTGGAAAATTCGGAGTCATAAATATCAGTATGCCGACAGTAACTGCAGTTACTGTAAGTGATAATAATTTAGATTCAACAGAAACTGGAACAGATAATTGGGCACTTTCACTTACATTTACAGAAGCAATGAATACTTCAAGAAATGCAACTATTCAGTTTTCTCCTAGCGCAAGTACTGCATTAACAAGTTGTTTTGCAAATTGGTCAACAACTACAAATTTTAGTTATGTTTGTGATGTTGCAAATGCTAATGCAAATATTTCAAATATAAATGTTATTGCTAGTTCAGCTCAAGAAAATACTTACAGTTTCACAATGGATCAATATACAAATACAAGTGTGTTTAATGTTAACATGGCAGCTGCTGGAGATTCAGTTTTTCCAAATTTAAATCTAATTGCTCCAGTAAATAATGCAAATTATTCTGGAAATTCAGTAGACATTACCTATACAGCAACAGATGATGTAGCAATAAGCACTTGTTGGTACAATTTTGATGCAATAAATACAACAGTTCCCGCATGTACCAATGCATCAATAGCTCTTGTAGAAGGGGTTCATTATTTAAAATTTTATGTAAATGATACTGCAGGAAATGTTAATGCCTCTGACAATAGAACTTTCACAATTAATACTCCTCCATTCATAAATACTTTAATTTTAAATTCAACAAACTTAGCAAATAATAATACAAATCAAAACTTAACTGTTTATGTTAATTATTCTGATACAAGTGGAAATGGTGTTAAATTAATTTATGATTGGATTGTTAATGGAACTTCACTTGCTCACTTAAACATGCCTTTTGAAGTAGGAAGCAATTCAACTTTCGCAAGAGATTTTTCACAAAATAAAAGCCACGGAATTGTTTCTGGAGCAACATATAGTTCAAGCAGTGGTTTTGATGGAAAAGGTGCATATACTTTTGATGGAACAGATGATTTTATTAGAATTAATGGAACTGAAAGTTTAATAATGATAGACCATCTATCTGTATGCCATTGGGTTAATCCTAATACTGCACCTGGAATCTACCTTGTAAAATGTAATAGTGCTGCTGAAGGTTGTAATGGTGATTGGTGGTTTACTGCTAGCGGTGCCTCATGGTCAGCTAATACTGGAGGAGGAGTTGGTACAACAGCAGGTGGAGCTGTTAACCTTAATCAATGGCAGCACGTATGTTTGACTTATAATACAACACTTCTCACCTTATATGTTAATGGTACTAGCGCAGGTACTGATACAAGCCCAGGTGTATTAGTTGGTACAACTGATAAACTACAAATTGGCAGATATACAACTACTTATTTTAATGGAACATTTGATGAATTAACAGTATACAATCGTACTTTGTCCCCATCTCAAATTTTAAACTTATATCAAAATAGATCAGATCTAATCTCATATGAAGAAACAAGAACAGGAGAAAATTGGACTGTAAACATAACTCCAACTGATGGTGTAAATGTTGGAACAACAAATTCTTCTAGTAATGTAACAATTTTAGAAGCAGATACAACACCGCCTCAAATAAGATTACTTAGTCCTGGAAATAATTCTAATTTTACTTCTTCTGTAGCTTTAAATTATACAGCAACAGATGATATAGCATTAGGTTCATGCTGGTATGATTTAAACGGAACAAATACAACAATAGCAAATTGTGGTAATACAACTTTAACTTTAAATCATGGTTCTTATTACATAACTGTTTACTCAAATGATTCAAGTGGAAATGGAAATCAATCAAATAACCATTCATTTAATGTAGATACAATTGCTCCAAATCTTTCAATTACAAACCCAGCAAATCTTTCTAATTTTTCTGTTAATTCTGTAACAATAAATTTTACAGTTACAGATACAAACACAGGAGTAAATACATGTTGGTACCAGTTAGATGTAACAAATACAACAATAGCAAGTTGTAATAATTTCACAATAATTCCAAATGAAGGAAAACATTCAATTAGAATTTATGCAAATGATACAGTTGGCAATACAAACGCAACAGTAAACAGAACTTTTGAAATTGATACTTTAGCTCCTTCTTTCTCGGAATTTAATACAACTGCTGCAGGAAACAGAAGTCAAGTTTACATAGAAGCAAATTTAACAGCAAATGATATTAATCTTAATACACTTGTTGTTTATTTATATAACACTACGCACTTAGTAACAGTAAATTCTTCTTCAACAAGCCCATTCCCAAGTAATTTTAGTTCTCTACCAAATGGACTATATTTTATTAATGCAACAGCAAATGATACATTTGGAAATATTAACTCATCAGAAACAAGAACGATAACTTTAGATACACAAGCACCTAATTTAAGTATACAAACTCCAGCAACTAATTCAAATTCTATAACCACAACTATAAATTTAAATTTTACAGCAACAGATAACAATAGTATTTCATCTTGCTATTACTC
>DATDZB010000006.1:0-47530 GCA_035288845.1 Candidatus Nanoarchaeia archaeon
CTATAACTATTAAGAACCACTTCCCCTTTTTATTTTTCATTAATAGAAATTTACCAAAATAGTTATATAAAGCTTACTAAACTATTATATCATGAAATGTGTAAAGGTTTCTTTAAAGGATGCTGAAAAAACTAGAAAAAAACTAGTTTCTTTAGAGATTTTAGACAATAATTATTCTGTTGGAAGGGACGAAAATTTTGTTTATTTTCCTGTTTTAAAATTAGCTAAAGGATTTAATTTTGCTGATAGGAAATTAATTTCTAGAAACAAGACTTTTACTTTTGAGGAATTGTTAAAAGAGAAGCTTTCTTCATTAGAAATTTCTTTAATGACTAAATCTTTTGATGTTGTTGGAAATATTGCTATTATTGAAGTTGATGAAAAATTAATTAAGAAGAAAAAATTTATTGCTAATTGTTTTTTAGAATCAAATAAAAACATTAAAACTGTAATTCATAAAATTGGTGGGCATGTTGGAAAATATAGAATACAAAAATATGAATTTTTAGCTGGTAAAAAAACTTTTGAAACTATTTACAGAGAGAACGGAGTTGTTGTTAAATTTGATATTTCTAAAACTTATTTTTCTCCAAGATCTAGTAATGAGAGATTAAGAATTGCTAATTTAGTTAAGAAAAATGAAGATGTTCTTGTTATGTTTTCAGGAATAGGAATTTATAGTTTTGTAATTTCTAAACATTCTAGAGCTAGAGAAATTTATTGTGTTGAAATGAATTCCAATTCTTGTAAATATGCTAAAGAAAGTTTGAAATTAAATAAATTAAATAATATTAAATTATTTTGTGGTGATGTTAAAAAAGTTGTTCCAAAATTGAAGAAAAAATTTGATAGAATAATTATGCCTTTACCAGAAACTTCTTTTGAGTTTTTAGAATTGGGATTAAATTATTTAAAGAAAAATGGTATAATTCATTTGTATACTTTTGCAACTGAAGAAGAGATTAAGGAGAAAATAAAATTGATTAAAACTTCTTGTAAATGTAAAATTTTAAGGATTGTAAAAGCTGGTCAAAGAGGACCTCATATTTTTAGATTCTGTATTGATTTTAAGCTTCAACAGTTATGTTTATAAGACTTTTTCTTAACTTAGTTTTATGGCGATTGATGATAAATTTAAAGATGGATTGGCTCCTTTTGAACCTCCAAAAACCCCTTTAGAGAAGAGAGATTATTTGGGTTCTATTTCACCTTATGTTCAAAGTGCATTGAAGTTTACTTTCACTGGAGCAGGTTTAACACTAGGTTGTTATTTGACTTATAAAAATTTAGATAATAATCACCAGTTGCCTGCTGTTTTTGCATATCTTGTTGCTACATGCACGACTACTTTAATAGGAAATTTAGTAGGAGAAAATATCTGCTCTAGAGTTTTTCGTGAACAAACAACAGATTTTTAAGGCTTTAGCCCTCATTCTATTTAGCGTTATGATGATGTGAACACCCGAAGACGAAAGGATGATTGATGGAAGTAGCTTCTGAACGCAACTTAATTTTCTAACAATTATTTTTTACCATAATTTAAATAATATTTTTAACTAGTTTTTCTATGTTAAACACAAAGCTAGAAGGTTCGGTAGTAACAATTATAGCACCAGATTATCCAGTTACTCATTCAGAAACTAAAATGATTTTATTTGGTTCCAGTCTTCATTATAGACTTGTTACAGAACCTTTTCAATCCACAGGTGATGCTTCTTTTAGACCAATTGCTTATTCTTCTTTTTAAGTTTTATTAGAACACTATTTTGCTTTTACTAGGAGAAAATATTCTACATCTGAAGGAGATATTTTATTTCAAATTCTTAATGATAGAAGACGTTTTGTTCAAATCGATCCTTCTTGTCCTTTCAATCTTGTAGTTTTAGGAGAACCTGATGGTTCGATAAAAGTTGCTGGAAAACATGGATTAGACTCTATTCCTAATTTTATGATAAAAAATATAGAGGGAAAAGAAAAACTTGAAGACTTAGCTGGAAAATTTGAAGATTATTTAAGAAGATAAACTAATAATCATTATCTATAATCCCAATTCTTTTGCAGCTTTTCCTTTTGGTTTTACAGCAGCTGGAGATTCACCACCATGCCAAGTACATTTAGGTTTTACTTGTAATGGAAATATTCTTTCAGAAGTATCATCTAAAATTAATGCTGAACCTTTCATTTTTGGAAGCATGTTAAAATATTTTTCAATTGCACCTGGTAAATAACTTTGCATCATACTGTTTAATGCTTCAATATCTCTTCTCGCAGTTAGTCTATGACTAATTACAATATCTGTTTGTGTTATTACATCTCTATGAATTTCTCCTGGCTGCTGTGTTGCTAAAATTAAACTTATTCCTGGTTGTCTTCCTTCTCTTAGAATATGAACTAAAGAATCTGTTGCTCCAGTTTTTCCTTCTTTAGGTAAGAAACTATGTGCTTCATCAATTAAAATCCAAACTAATGGCATTTCTTCTCCAATAGATTCTACATTTGATTCAAAATAAGAATGTCCTTTTTTAATATCTTCAATTTCTTCTTTTTTTCTTGCAATTACTCTTTCTTCCATTAATTTTTTACAAAGAATTCCTGTAACTAATGTTTTAACACTCCATTCTTTATATGCACTAATATCTAGAACAGAAACTTTACCACCAGATACTATGTCTCTTAATGATGTAGATTTTTCCGCAAAAATTCCCCAAGAAAGTGCATTTATGAATCTGTTTATTGTTGCTAATCTTACATTTTCTTCTATTTTTTTATTTGATTCAACTGCATTTATTATATCTTGAACAGAATATTCTTTTTTATTTTTTCTTACTTCTACTAATGAAGATTCAACTGCTACGCCTATTGCATTTGTTATTTTTACTTCAAATGCATTACACCAGTCTAGAGCAGAAAGTTCTGTTGGATTTATTGTAAAAGAATAATCTGTAGGAATTCCTTTTTCTTTGTAATTTTGGAAATGTCCTGCTGGTGTGTAAATTTTTATATCTAAAGATTTTTTTGGTAAATTCCATTGCTCTAATAAATCTTCATCTTTTACATTTGGAAATTTCATTGTCCAGAATATTCCCATTGTATCAATCATTAAAACTGCAATTTTATTTTTTACTTCTATTGGTAAATTAGCCATTTCTTCTGCTACTACGCCTAGAGAATATGATTTTCCAGAATTTGAACTTATAATTTCATTTGCGACGAAAGAATGTGTAATTGGAACTGTAAAATCATAAACTTCATCTATTCCTGATATTTTTGATTTTGTTTTAATTTTTTTATATGTTAATTTTTCAGAATTTTCTTTTTTACTTACTAATAAATCTCCTTCTTTCAAAAGCTTAGTTTCTTTCCATTTTAATTTGTCATTTTCTATGATTAAAAGTGGATGTTCTTCTGTTGTTTCTAAGTAAGTATTATCTTCTAGTGTTATTTTTATTAATTCTTCATTACCATGAACTTTATATTTTAATAATGCTGCATTTGAATATGAAAATTCTTTCGTATTTTTATTAAAAGTTAAAAGACTATCTTTGAGTTTATCAAAATCTTTTATTGACTTATATCCTTTATCTGTAAGAACTTGTGTATTCGGTGTGAAACATCCTCTTTTTCCAGAAACTAGAACAACATGTGTTCTTGCAACATCTAAATATATATTACTAGAAAGAGAAGTTGTATTTCCCATTTTAACATAATGTCTTCCTAGAAATACTGAACCTTGTGTTCCAAGCGCTTTTCTATCAGAATCTGATCTTCCTACAACTATTTCATACATTTTATTCCCCTTTTACTAAAGCAAGTATGTTTAGCTATAAAAGAATTATTATTTTAACAAGTTTTAAATATTACTTGATTTCATTTGAATTGTGGTAAAGAAAAAGAGTAAACCAGACTTAAAGGTCGAAAATAATTCTAAACTTAATAATAGATTATATATTATTCTAGCTGTTATTGTAATTGTTGTTATTCTAGCTATTTTAATTACTAAATTTTCTGGTAGTAGGGTTGAGAACGGTGATTCTGTTTCTGTTAATTATGCTGGAAAATTAGATGATGGGACAGTTTTTGATACAAACATTGAAGAAGTTGCTGTTGCTGCAGGTTTAACGAAAGATTCTTATGAAACTTTTACTTTTGTAACTGGAGATCAAAGTGTAATAGAAGGATTTGATAAAAATGTTTTAGGTATGAAAAAGGGAGCTAAGAAATCTTTTAAAGTTTCTGTTGATGAAGCTTATGGTCCTATTAAAGATGAACTTTATACTCCTGGATTAAATAGAACTTTGGTTCTTTTAAGATATTCCAATATGGATAGTAAACAGTTTTTAACTTTATTTAACCAAGAACCTACATTGGGATTAATTGTTAAAAATAATATGGTTCCTTGGAGCGTAAAAGTTGCAGATATAATGGGAACAAATATAAAAATTGAAAGTTTATTAAATGTTGGAGATCCAGTTAAAGCTTCAGGAGTTACTTGGGATTCTAGAGTTATTAAAGTTACGAATGATTCAATATTTATTAGACAGGATCCTAAAGTTGGAGATAGTATTTCTATTCCAACTGGTCAAGGAGTTTTAAGAGGTATTGTTACTTTAGTTAATGAAGAATCATTTGATGTGGATGCAAATCATCCTTTAGCTGGTAAAGAATTAAATTTTGAAGTTGAAGTTGTTGATATTCAGAAAGCTAAATCAGATTAAATTTTTTATAAATTCTATTTCTTCTTGATCTAATTTTAATTCTTCTTGTAGACTTTTACTTTTTAATAAACCTTGATAATTATTAAAATTTTTAAAAACTTCTTTAATTGAGATATGAGTATTAGAAGCTAACTTTTCAGATATTGATTTTCTTTTGAAATTTTTCATATTTAACTGCCATATTCTTAATGGTCTCATGGCTCTTTTGTAGGGTGTGAATTTTTTATTTATTTGTTTTTTAGCCAGAGAAACTCCAGATGTTAATAATATCATTTGATAAGCCATAAATCTCCAATATTGCCATCTTCTAATTCTTCCTTTAAAGACATCTGCTTTAGCAATTATATTATAAGCTTTTTCTAAATCTTCTTTATTTTCATATTCTAAAGGAGTATTTTCATCTAACCATAAATTAAGTTCATCTAAATCTACATCTGTGTTTTCTAAGGCTCTGTTTGCATTTATTGTTCTTTGCTTGAATACTTGATTTAGAATATGTGTTATTCCTATTTCAATTTCTCTTATATCATTTTGCGTTTGTAATTCTTTATTTATTATGTTTGCTTGTAAATCATTTATTGCTGCTCTTATGTCGCCGTTAGAATTACTAGAAATTTTTATTAATTGTTCTTCTGTAAATTTTATTGATTCTTTCTCACATATTTCTTTTAATTTTTTAGAAATGTCTTTTGTTTTTATTGGTAAGAATTCAATTAATTTTACTGCTTTTTTTATTTCTTTTATTTTTTCATTATGAATATCATTTGCTGTAATTACTATTGGAAAACTTGATGTTTTTATTAGATCAACTATTGCAGAAGCGCCACCTCTATCATCTTGACCAGATAGACAATCTACTTCATCTATAATTAATAATTTTTCTTTTTGGAATAAACTTTGCTGTTGCGATGCTGAACCTATAATTGAATTTATTTGTTCTTTTGTTCTGAAATCTGATGCATTTACTTCTATTGTTTCGTAATCTAATTCTTTAGCTATCAAATAAATAGAACTTGTTTTTCCAGTTCCAGTTGGACCAAATATTAAAGAATGTTTTTTATTTTTTATTAATTCTTTTAATAGATTTATTTCTTGTGGAATTTCTTCAGATTTTTGCGGTTTGTATTTTTCTAGGAAACTTTTCATTTTAAGTTATTCTTTTTAAGAAAATTTACTATGTTATTATTGAACTTATTATAAATCTCATTTACTTCTGGCCAAACAGCATTTAGTAAATCAATATGCATTTCTTTATCTAATATTGTTTTAAATTCATTTTCTCCATATAAATTTTCTACTACTCTTCTTGTTATTAATAAAACTGGAACATGAATTTTAAATTCAACTGAGTCTTCAGGATAAGTTTTTGCTATTAATTTTTCAACTTTATCTTTGTTGTCTTCTAGAAGAACGTGAATTAATTCATGAATTAATACAGAATTAGCTCTTTGTAAATGTAACTTTTTAATTGTTAATGGCTGAGATAAAGCTGTATATTTCATGTGTTTTACTACGTGACATTTTTTATTATCTTTAAATTTTAATTTTGCAACTTTTTCTATTTCAGATATTATTTTCTTTTCATCTTTTTTCCAAATTGCTTCAATTTCTTCTTTATAGAAAGACATTTCTTTTATTTGAGATTCAGTAAACTCTTTTTTAGACATCTCTGTAAGAAGATTGTCGTATATTGGTGAATAAATAAATTCTATTTTCATTTTAAACCTTTTTGAATACTATTTTTGAATCTCTTAAGTTGTTTTTATTTATTTCTAATATTGCGTACTTATTTTGTTCTGCTGCTCCAGGATTTATAACTTTTGTTTTATCTTTATAGCATATTCCTTGATATTCTTCTAAATGACCACATATTAATAAAGGAAATTCGTACTTTTCAACTATTTTTTCTACTGTTTTATAACCCACATGTTTTCCAGCATTAAAATTTTTAGCTTTTTCCGGTATTTTATCAAATTCACAATTGTATGGTGGTATGTGACTTAAGATTATTGTTTTCTCAATATTTTTTATAATTTTTGTGAATTTTTCGTAACTGTTTTTTAATTCTTTTTTATCTTCGATTGCTGAGAATGCTGGGAATCCTATTATTGTTATTCCATTAATTTTTACTTTTTTAAAATCTACTAGTTTAATATTCTTGTAATCTTTAGTTATCTTTAAGAACACGTTTAATTTTGAATTATATTCATTATTTCCTCTAACTGTATAAATTGGTTTTCCTAAAGAATTTAATTTTTCTAATGGTATTTTGGCTTTTGTTATTGCTTCTATCTTAATTTCTTCGTTTTTTTCTTTACCTAGCACTTTTCCAAGTTTATTTCCATAAGTTTTGAATAATTTACTTATTTCTCTCATATCTGCAAAATCGCCAGTACAAAGGACAGCATCAAATTTTTCTTTTGATAAACTGATTTCTAATTCTTTTGAGAATTGGCCACTGAAATCTCCAATTAATAAAAATTTCATATATTAAATAAAGAATTTAACTATTTAAGTTTACTTTTTTGCAATGAATGCTAATAGTGCTTCTAATTGAACATAGTCATCTGAGCCTTCTACTAGCCTAAACTCTATATCTCCACATCTTTCTATTATACTTAACTTTTTTTCATCATCGATGTGTAGGTTCATTACTTCTTTTTGTACTTGTTTTATTATATCTAAACCAGATAAACCTTGATTTATCATTAGATCTAGCAATAATTTTCTTGATTCTATGAATTTACCTTGTGAGGCTAATTCTACTATTTGGAAAGCTTCTTTTGATTCCACAGAAGTTACTAGATTTTTTATTGTTTCCTGATTTATTGATTTTGTTGTTGAGCTTAAAGATTGTAAAATATTTTGTAATTGTCTTACATCTCCACCACATTTTTCAAATAAAATTTTTATTGTTTCTTCATCAATTTCTAAACCCTCTTTTTTTGTAACTTCTTTTATTATCTCTTGTATTGCTTTTTCATTTAGTGGCTTAAACTTGAATATAGCACATCTGCTTTTTATTGGATCTATTATTTTGCTTGGAAAATTACAACTTAAAATAAACCTACAAGAATTTGCATATGTTTCCATTGTTCTTCTTAGTGCTTGCTGTGCTTCTCTTGTTAATGCATCTGCTTCATCTAAAAGAATTATTTTTGGTGAATCTGCTTGAATACCCATTGTTTTTGCAAAATCTTTTACTTGCACTCTTATTGTGTCAATACCCCTACTATCTGAGGCATTTAATTCTAGAAAATTATTTCTCCAATTATCTGCATGTAGTTTTTTGGCTATGATTAAAGCTGTTGTTGTTTTTCCAGTTCCAGCTGGTCCTGAAAATAATAAGTGGGGAACATTTTTTGTTTCTACTAATGATTTTATTCTATCAATTGTTTCTTTTTGACCTTTAACTTCTTCGAATGATAAGGGTCGATATTTCTCGCTCCATATATGTGAATACATAGAATATCTGACGGTTGAATATTTATAAACTTAATTGCTCTAGAATGTGCTTTTTATAAATTGTAAAATTCTTTTATTGGTATTTCTTTATCTGTGTTTTTATGACAATACTTGGGATTTCTTCTTATTTTAACTATTAAAAAATCATATCCTTTTTCTTTTGCTCTTAAACCTTTACTTATTACGCTTCCAGGATTTAACTCAAATGCTTTTATTATTCTTTTTTTGAAATCAATTATTATTGCATCTGGAACATAATTGTGGGTTGTGATTACAGTTATATTATCATTTTTTATTTTATTTGCTGTCTTTTCCACTATTTTGTTATGCCTCTTATCTTTCGTCCATTTTTTATTTTTATTCCAAGGTATTCTTCCTATACCCGCTAAACTTATTTTCTTTCTTACTTCTAACCTTTTTGCAGGATTTAGGTTTCCCAATCTACTATTTGCTATTTTTTCTAGTGCCCTCTTATCGTGAATCTTTGAATGTCCTGCATATACATATCTGTTTCTAAAATATTTTCCACACTTCTTACAAGAGACTCTTTTTTCTTTATAATAGAATTTATTTTTCATAATAAATCTTGTTGTTTTTTCTTTAAATAGGCTCACTCTTAAATTCCGTAGATCTTTCGCTTTTTAGAATATAATTTTAGCTTAAATCCTCTCTTAGTTTTCTAAGTTCATTTAATGATTCAATTGCCATTTTTTCAGCTTTTTCTAAAGTTTCTTTTAAATTTCTTTGATTAGAACTTATGTTTGATTCTGCTTTCAATATTTCTTCTTTTACTTCTTCAAATTTTGAAGCTACTTTTTGAAATTCTGATGTTTGCACATTTATAATTTATCTCTTTATTTTATTAAGTTTGTGTTATTTTTCCTTAAGTAAGCTTTATAAATTTTAGATTAGGGCTTTAGTTGATGTATAACTTTAAAGAAGTTGAAGATAAGGCAGCTGAAGTTTGGAAGCATAATGAAAAAGATATTAAAAAGTCTTTAGATTATGATTCTAAGAAGAAATTATTTTCTTTTCTAGAAGGACCTCCTACTGCAAATGCTCCTCCTGCTTTACATCATGTAGAAATGAGAGTTTTCAAAGATTTATTTTGTAGATTCAAATACATGCAAGGCCATACTGTTCCTAGAAAAGGCGGTTGGGATTGTCATGGTTTACCTGTAGAAGTTCAAATTGAAAAAAAATTAAAACTAAATTCTAAAAAAGATATTTTGAATTATGGTATTGCAGAATTTAATCAGCAATGTAAAGAAAGTGTTTTTTCTTACATAAATGATTGGAATAAATTTACTGAGAAATTAGCTTATTGGATTGATTTAGAAAAACCTTATGTTACTTTAGAGAATAATTATATAGAAAGTGTTTGGTGGTCATTAAAAGAATTACATAAAAAAAATTTATTATATGAAGGTCATAAAGTTGTTCCACTTTGTCCAAGATGTGAAACACCCCTAAGTAGTCATGAGGTTGCCTTAGGATACAAAGATGTTCATGATCCTTCTATTTTTGTAAAATTTAAATTAAAACAACATGCTAATAGATATTTTTTAGTATTTACAACTACTCCTTGGACATTATTTAGTAATGTTGCTTTAGCTCTTAAAGAAAAAGCTGATTATGTCATTGTTAAAGATGGAAACATAGAATATATTTTAGCTGAAAACTTAGTATCTAAACATTTTGAAAATGCTAAAATAATTGAAAAATTTAAAGGTAAAAATTTAGTTGGTTTAGATTATGAACCTTTATTTGATAATTTTAAAGACACTCAAAATGCTTTTAGGGTTGTTGCTGGAGATTTTGTTTCTGTAGATGATGGAACTGGAATAGTTCATATTGCTCCTGCTTTTGGTGAAGATGATTACAATGTTGCTAGAGCTAATGATTTAGCTTTTATTCAACCTGTAAATACCCAAGGTAAATTTACTGGTGAAGTTAAACAATTTGAAGGTAAATTTGTAAAATCTTGTGATGAAGAAATTATAGAATCATTAGATGCTAAGAACTTATTATTTAAAAAAGAAAAATTAATGCATAGTTATCCTCATTGCTGGAGATGTAATACTCCTTTACTTTATTATGCAATGAAATCTTGGTTTATTGCTGTAAGTAAATTTAAAGATAAATTATTAGAAAATAATAAAAAAATAAATTGGTTTCCTGAAACAATTAAAGAAGGAAGATTTGGCGACTGGTTAAATAATGTTAAAGATTGGGCATTAAGCAGAACTAAATTTTGGGGAACACCTTTACCAATTTGGAGATGTAATTGTGGAACTGATACTGTAATTGGAAGTGTAAAAGAACTTAGAGAAAAAGGAATTAATGTTCCACATGATTTAGATTTACATAAACCATTAATGGATACTATTAAAGTTAAATGTGATAAGTGTGGTAAAGAAGCTACAAGAGTTTTAGATGTAATTGATTGCTGGTATGATTCTGGTGCTGCGACATTTGCACAATGGCATTATCCATTTGAAAATCAAGAAATGTTTGAAAAAGCATTTCCTTATGATTTCATAGCTGAAGCTATAGATCAGACAAGAGGATGGTTTTATACATTACATGTTTTAGGAACAATTTTATTTGATAATTTAGCTTACAAAAATGTTGTTTGTGCAGGACACTTACTTGATGAAAAAGGAGAAAAGATGAGTAAGAGTAAAGGAAATGTGCTTAATCCTTGGGAAGTATTTGATAAAGTTGGTGTTGATGCTGTAAGATTACAAATGTGTTCTTTAGATCCAGGAGATTCAAAAAGATTTGGTGTAAATTTAATTGGTGAACAAATTACTCCTTTCTTAAATATAATTTGGAATTGTTCTGTTGTATTAAATAATTTAAAAAATAAAGAAAAGACTAAATTAGAAATCGAAGATGAATGGTTAATCTCCAAAGTTAATACTTTAATTAAAGAATCTACTAGTGAATTAGAGAACCATAGATATAATAAATTTTTAGCTTTAGTTCAGAATTTTGTTAATGAAGATTTGTCTAGGGGATATATTAAATTTGTAAGAGATAGAATAAGTGATAATGATGGAAATGTTGGTTATACTTTGAATTATGTATTTAATATTTTAATAAGACTATTAGCTCCTATGGCTCCATACTTAACTGAATATTTCTATCAAACTTTAGATGTAAATAAAGATAGTTCTTTAGTTCATTTTAGTCCATGGCCTAGTTTTGATAAAAGTTTAGTTAAGAAAGATTTAGAAAGTTCAATGGACGATGTTAAAGTTGTAATACAAGGAATACTTTTTGCTAGAGATAAAGAGAAAATGAGTGTTAGATGGCCTTTGAATAAAGCCATTGTTTATTTACATAAAGATCATAAAAAAGTTAAAGATTCAATAAATAATTTGAAAGATTTAATTTTACAACAAGTTAATGTTAAAAGTTTAAATGTTTTAGTTACAGAAAAAACTTTAGATGAAGAATTACAAGGACATGTATTTAATTTTGGGCATATTGTTTTAGATTTACATATGACTAAAGAATTAGAAGAAGAAGGATTTGCTAGAGAAATTATGAGAAGAATACAATCATTAAGAAAAGAAGCTGGATTACAAAAACAAGATAAAATTGATTTAGCTGTTGAATTAGATGTTGATCTTAAAAAATGGAAAGATGTAATCTCCGATAGATGCGGTTGTCATACTTTATTTTTTGAACCTTTGAAAAAAGAATATGAACATAAATCTGAAGGTGAAATTAAAGCTAAAAAGTTTGTTATTGGATTGAATGTTTTCAATTAATGTTTTTTACTTACGATATATTTATATTCATCTTTTAGATTTTAATTATAATGGAAAAACCTGAATTAAGAAGACAAGAAGAATGGGTTCCTTTAACTAAAGAACAATTTAGAGAACGTTTCTTCGAACGTTTTTATGATCCTTCTTTTGAAAATGTTAAACACGAATTAGAAAAAGTTTTTGAAACTGCTTGGGATGGTTATATTAATTATCGTAAATCACCAAAATTAAAAATTGTAGGTCAAGGTTTTGCTGATCCCAATTTTAAACTTCCTGTTGAATGGCTTGAAACACGTGCAAAAATGTTAGAAGCAGAGAAGAAACAAAAAGATCCTAAATCTCCCTCTAGAATACTTATAATAAATGGATCAACTAGAAGTGAGCATACTTGTCCAGGCGAAATTTCTAAAACAAGAAGACTTGCACAACATGCACAAAAAATAATAAATTCTCTTCCTGGGTTTGAAGTTGATTTTTTAGATATATCTACAGTTTCTGATGAACCGTATAAAATAATTTATCCTTGTAAAGGTTGTGTGTCTACAGCTCAGCCTCTTTGTCATTGGCCTTGTTCTTGCTATCCTAATCATGCAATTGGCCAAGTAAATGATTGGATGAATGAAATTTATGTTAAATGGGTTGCAGCACATGGAATTATGATTCTTTGTCCAGTACATTGGTATCAAGCACCTGCAAGTTTGAAACTTATGATTGATAGATTAGTTTGCGCTGACGGGGGTAATACTGATCCTACAACAACAAATGGAAAAGATCCTTTAAAAGCGAAAGAATTAGAACTTAAAGGTTGGAATTATCCTAAACATCTTGCTGGACGTGCTTTTTCAGTAGTTGTACATGGTGATGCTGCTGGACCTGAAAATTTGAAGAGGATGCTTGTTGACTGGTTAATGGATATGAAATTAATTCCTGCTGGTAAAACTGCACAAATTGATACTTGGATTGGATGGTATCAACCTTATGCTACTAGTCATCAAGATTTAGATAAAGACGCTGAAATTTTTACTGAAATAGAAAATGCTGCTTTATCTCTTGCAAATATGATTAAACAAATACGTTCAGGAAAATATCAAGCTCCTGATGAAGGCTTACATGATCCAAGAGAAAAATAAATTTTTTCATTTTAGCTTTTGTAATTGTTGTACTATTTTGAATTAATTTTATTCCTTATTAGTAGTCCTTATATTTAAATAAGCTTTATAAAGCTTTTCTTCACATCTTTATAAAGGGTATAAAGTTTTGAGGGGGAATTATAATATGGTAAAGAAAGAATTAAAAATTGTTAATATTGTTGCGAGCACAAGTTTGGAACATGATATTCCTTTAATTAAGTTAGCTGAAAAATTACCAAATACAGAATATAATCCAGAACAATTTCCTGGTTTAGTAATGAGAATTAAAGAACCAAAAACTTCTGCATTAATTTTTGGAAGTGGAAATGTTGTTTGTACTGGTGCTAGAAGTATGTTGAAATTAAGAGAGAGTATTAAACAAATTATTAAAAATGTTGAAAAAATTGGAATTAAGATTACTGCTACTCCTAAAGTAACTGTACAAAATATGGTTGCTTCTGGTGAGATTGGTATGGATCTAAATCTGAACATGTTAGCTATGGAATTAGAAAACACAGAATATGAACCAGAACAATTTCCAGGATTAGTTTACAAATTAAGCGGAACTAGAGCTACATTCTTATTATTTAGTAATGGTAAGATTGTTTGTACTGGAACTAGAAGTGAATCAAAATTAAAAGAAGCTTTAGATTTGTTAATTGATAATTTACAAAAATTAAAGAAAAAATGAATTTTATTGAAGTTGCTACACTAGATGAACTTAGAGAAACTAAGAGAAAGAAAATCGAAGTTCAAGGTGAGCACATTGTTTTATTTTATTTGTCTGGTGAAGTTTTTGCTGTAAATAGTGTTTGTCCTCATTCTGGTGGTCCTTTAGAAGAAGGACAATTAGATGATGAAGAAATTATTTGTCCTTGGCATTCTTATATTTTTAATATTAAAGATGGGAACTGTTTAAATTATCCTGGTTGCAGAATTAGAAAATATGAAGTTAAATTTGATGGTGAGAAAGTTTTATTGAGAGTTTAAATATAAAACTTTAAATATTAAAAAGAAACTAAATAAGTATGGGTTTTTTTGGAAACTTATTTGGGAAGAAAAGAGAAGAATTACAAGATACTTTTTTAGATGTTGTAAAAATTCTTAATTATATTGCAAAGTTGAAAAAGAAGCGTAAATCTCGTTATCCAGGTATTCCTGTTAATCTTACCATTAAAGAAGCAGAAGTATTTGTTTCTGTTTCCCCTAAATCTCAAGGATACTATGTTTCAAGACATTTTTCAGCTCTTGGTTTTAAACCAAAATACAAATACGAAGGTAATATTTCTTTTTCTTTCGATATAAATAAAGTACAAAATTTATCTAAAAATAAAAATATAGATATGGCCCTGTTTTTACTAGAAGGTGTTTTTATTATTGATAACGGAACTACTTTTAGTCTTAAATATGTCCCTACGCCTATTTTGGATAAAATTACTGGTAATAGTGCTATGCTTACACTTAGTTTTTCTATTAAATTTGAAGATGAATGGGGTCCCGCAATTGTTCTTCAAGAATTATTATCTAAAACGCTAAAACTCCAATCAACTTTGTGATATTTATATTTAGTTAATTCATCTTTTGTAATTCTTTCATTAAATAGTAATAAATGCTTATAAATTCTGAAATTATATTTTTGAGAATAATATACCTTTTAAAGAACGTTATTTTTATTATAAAGAGAAAAAGATGGATCCAAACCAACAAATAGAAACTTTCAAAGAATTTATAGAACTACATTACAAAAGTGAACTATATTCTTTAATTCAAGAAGGAAGAAAATCTTTAATTGTTTCTTTTCAAGATTTAGTTAATTTTAATCATGAATTAGCTGATGATTTACTAGATAATCCTGAGGAAACTATAAGAGTAGCTGAAGTTTCTTTAGAACAATTTGATTTACCTGCAGAAGCAAAAGGTATTCTTGTTAGATTTAAAAATTTACCAGAAACTCAGAAAATTAAAATAAGTGATGTTAGAAGTGTACATTTAGGAAGATTTTTACATGTAGAAGGAGTTGTTAGACAAGCTTCTGATGTAAGACCACAAGTTACTAGTGCTAAATTTGAATGTGCAGGTTGTGGAAATACAATTTCTATTTTACAAATTGATACTAAATTTAAAGAGCCAACTAGATGTACTTGCGGTTGGAGGGGAAAATTTAGATTATTAAGTAAAGATCTTATTGATGTTCAACATTTGAAAATTGAAGAATCTTCTGAAAGTTTAGAAGGTGGAGAACAAGCTAAAAGATTAAGTGTTTTTCTTAAAGAAGATTTAGTAGAACCTAAAATGGAGAGAAGAACTACTCCAGGTACTAAAGTCAGAATATTTGGTATTGTTAAAGAAGTTCCTATTCAATTAAAAACTGGAGCACAGTCTACTAGATATGATTTAATTTTAGAAGCAAATAATATTGAACCTACACAAGAAGATTTTTCAGATTTAGTTTTAACAAAAGAAGATGAAGAGAAAATTAAAGTTTTTTCTAGAGATGAAAAAGTTGCTGAGAAATTAGTTCAAGCTATTGCTCCTAGTATTTATGGTCATGATAAAATAAAAGAAGCTTTAGTATTGCAATTATTTGGTGGTGTTAGAAGACAAAAACCAGATGGTACTGCAACTAGAGGAGATATTCATGTTTTATTAATTGGAGATCCAGGATCTGGTAAATCTGTTATTTTACAATTTATGAGTAAGGCTGCTCCTAAAGCTCGTTTCGTGAGCGGAAAAGGAGCTTCTTTAGACTATAATGAACCTTTATTGATTAAGAAAAATGGTATTTTGCAAATATCTAAAATTGGTGAATTAGTTGATTTAAAATGTAATAATCTTGATGAAAAGTTTGTAGATTTAAAAGAAAACATGGAAGCTTTATCATTGAATTTAAATAATAAAAAATTAGAATGGAAATTAATTAATTCTGTATATAGACATAAGGTTTTAGATAAATTACTTAAATTTACTTTAGAATCTGGAAGACAAATAACTGTGACAAAAGACCACAGTATCTTTATTTTAGAAAATGGTAAAGTTATAACTAAAGATGCTAGAGAATTAAAAATAAAAGATTGTGTTGTTATTCCCTCTAATATTTCAAATTTGAATTTTGAATCTAATTTAACTCCTGAACTAGCTAGATTAATTGGATATTATATTGCTGAAGGACATATGAGAAATAAAGATGGTTCTTATAAAATAGAGTTTACTCTAAATAAAACAGAAGAGAATATTATAAATGATATTAAAATTATTTCTAAAACTTTTCTTAATAGTGAAGCTAAATCTTATCCTCATGGAGAAAATGGTTCGAGAGTAATAATTTATGGGAAAGAAGCTTATTTTAAATTTGCACGTTTATTGCCAGATGTTGTTGGTAGAGATGCATTAACTAAAAGAATACCTATCTTGATTTTAAATTCTAGTTCTGAAATTAGACAGCAGTTTATTAAAGGATATATTGCTGGAGATGCGGGTGTAACTAAATCTAGAGAACTTATGTCTGATTTACTATATTTATATTTAGAAGAATCTGTTATAGCTTCTTGTAATTCTAGAATTGAAGAAGGAGAAGTTGAAATAAAAGGCAGGAAAATAAAAATGAGTGGTTATAGATACGATTTGAAAGCACCTCATCCAAAAAAGAAATTTAAAAATAGATATACTAATCCTCCTTTTGAAAGTTTAAATAAATTATTAAATAATTATTTTTTCAAAGCTAAAATATCTAAGGATTATACTAGGGCTAATTATTCTAGAATCGGAAATAAACAATTTTTTCAAAGATTAAACTTTATTAATGATAATATTATATCTTCTGGTTCTGAATTAAGAAACGTCTTTGGTGAATCTGTTTTAGAATACTTTAAAGATAATGATAAGATTTTTAGTAAAATTAAAGCTGGTAGACAATGTATGATTGCATTATCTGATTATGGTAAACAATTAATGGAAGAATTACTAGAATTTAAAACTTTAATGAATGGCGATTTAGGTTTTGTTAGGATTAAAAAAATAGAAGAAGTTGATTCAAGTTCACCTTATGTTTATGATATCTCTGTTCCTGGTAATGAAAATTTTGTTGGTGGATTCGGAGGTGTTGTTTGTCATAATTCAGGTGCCGGGCTTACAGCTGCAGTTGTTAAAGATGAATTTTTAAAAGGTTGGAGTTTAGAAGCTGGAGCTTTACCTTTAGCAAATAAAGGATTATGTGTTGTTGATGAGCTTGATAAAATTGACAAAGATGATACTGCTGCTTTGCACTCTGCTATGGAACAACAAATTATTCCTATTAGTAAAGCTAACATACAAGCGACTTTGACAGCAGAAACAACTTTACTTGCTGCTGCTAATCCTAAATTTGGCAGGTTTGATCCTTACACTCCTATTGCTTCTCAGATTGAATTACCAAGTACTTTGATTAATAGATTTGATTTGATTTTTCCAGTTAGAGATGTTCCTAGTAAAGAAAGAGATGAAAGAATTGCTTTACATGTTTTAGAATCTGTTGCAAATGATAGTATTTATGATACAGAAGTTAATGTTGAATTTTTAAGAAAATATATTGCTTATGCAAAAAAATATGTTGATCCTAAATTAAGCAAAGCTGCAATAAATGAAATTAAAACTTTTTATGTTCAACTTAGAAATTCTGGAAAAGCAGATGATGCAGGTGTTAAACCAATTCCTATTTCTGCTAGACAACTAGAAGGTTTAATTAGACTTAGTACTGCTTCTGCTAAATTAAGATTAGATAATAATATTACTAAAGAAGATGCTAGAAAGGCAATTGATTTATTACAATATTGTTTGATGCAAGTTGGTTTTGATCCTGAAACTGGACAAATTGATATTGATAGGATGAGCACTGGAATTAGTTCTTCTACTAGAAGCAAGATCATTTCTATAAAGGAGATTATATATAATCTACAAGCGAAAGGTATTAAAGAGATTCCTGTAGAAGACATAATTGGAGCTGCAGCAGCTAAAGGCATAGATGAAAGCGCTGTTGAGGAAGCTATTAATCAACTTAAAAAATCTGGTGATATATTTGAACCAAAGAGAAATTTTATTTCAAAGGTAGGTTAAAATGGAAATACAACAAAGAAATACAGCTTACAAAGTTTGGATTGCTAATTTACTTAAAGGATCTTATGTAAAAGGATTAGGTGAATTTGAAAGCGGCTATGTTGAGGTTAAAAATAATCGTGTTTCTAGAGTTAATTTAGTTGGCAGTGTTATTGATAGATTTGAAGGAAATAATTTTTTATCTTTAAGTTTAGATGATGGTTCTGGTGTTATTGCTTTGAGAAGCTGGAATGAAGATGTAAATATTTTTTCAGGTGTGGAAATTGGTGATTTAATTTTGGTTATTGGAAAATTAAAAGAATATTCTGGCAGGGCATATATTACTCCTGAAATTGTTAAAAAACTAGATAATCCTTTATGGTTAAAAGTTAGAAAATTAGAATTACTTAAAGAATATGGTGAAATTGAAAGAGTAGAAGCTACACAAATGAATACTGTTTCTAGTATTCAAGATGAGGAACCAGTTATGCATGTTGTTGAAGAAAAAATGAGCAGTTCTTCTTCTAATTCAAGAGAAGTTGTACTTAGTTTAATAGAAAATTTAGATGGTGGAACTGGAGCCGATATTGATATTGTTTTAGATAAAAGCGGCTTAGGTGAAGATGGAAGAAAATTAATTCTTGAGTTAATTAAAGAAGGAGAAGTTTTTGAATTACAAGTTGGAAAATTAAGAGTTATGGGATAAAAACCTTTAAATAACTTTCTTGATTTTTAATACTATGAAAACATATGAACAGATGCTTGATGAAGGTATAAAATTAATACCTAAAGAATTTATTGTTACAAGTAGATTTGAAATTCCTAAAGCTAAAGGACATATTCAAGGTAATAAAACTGTTATAATTAATTTTGCTCAAATAATTGGAGATTTAAGAAGAGAAAAAGATCATTTCTTAAAATATTTATTAAAAGAATTAGCTACACCTGGTATTTTTGATGGACCAAGATTAGTTTTAGGTAGAAAAGTAAGTGCTTCTTTTATTAATGATAAAATAAAAGTTTATACAGAAACTTTTGTACTTTGTAATGAATGCGGAAAACCAGATACACAAATTGTTAAAAAAGATGATGGTTCTTATTTGAAATGCGGTGCTTGCGGTGCACAAAGAAAAATTAAGATTTGAATATGGTAAATAAAAATCCTAGGCATGCTGAATATTATGAAGCTATTTTACAAATAAGACCTAAAAATAAAGAAGTTTTAGAATTTGCTCTTGGACTTATAGGTACTAGAGAAAAAATTACTATTTCCAAAGTTAAAGAATCTAAACATGGATTTGATGTTTATCTTTCAGATCAAAGATTTGCTAGAGGAACTTTAGCACAACAATTAAGAAAGAAATTTAAAAATTCTAAAGTTGTTGTAACTAAAACTTTATATGGTGTAGATAGAATGAGTAGTAGACTTATTTATAGAGCTGCTATTTCTTTTAGACTGGATGAAGTTAAAGAATAAACTTAAATATTAAATTTCTTTCCTTTTTACATGGAAGAAATAGAAGTAAAGATTCTTGAAATAAATAAAGAAGATATTATTAGAAGATTAGAAAACTTAGGTGCAAAAGAAGTTTTTAAAGGTTCTATGAATTCAATATATTTTGACACAAAAGATAATAGATTAAAAAATAATAAAATGGTATTAAGAATAAGAGAAAAAGGAATTAAAAATTTTATAACTCTTAAAGTAAAAAAAGAAGATGAAGAAGTAAAACTTAATGATGAGTTTGAAATAGAAATAAGTAATTTTGCTATAACAAAAGAGATATTAAATAGATTAGAATTAATTGAAACTATTAGTGATATTAGAAAAAGAACGTCTTATAAAATTAAAAATTCATTAGTTGAAATTGATGAATATGAAGAACCAAAAATACCGACATTTCTTGAAGTAGAATCTCCAAATAAAGATGAATTAAAAGAAATTGTAGAATTATTAGGCTTTACTATGAAGGATACAAAAAATTGGGGCGGTAATAGACTTTTACAATTTTACAATCAACGTTTTCAATAAATACCTTTAAATATCCTTTTCTTTTGACTTTTATATGGCTGATGAATTTGATAAGAAAGATGAAACTTCTCAAGATAGTGAAGACTTTGGAGATGAGTCATCTGGAGAAAATCAAGGTTCAGAAGAATTTATTGGAAGAGTAAAAGTACCAAGAGGAAAACAAACTTTAGGAATTCTTGAGCAGAGACTTGGTGGAAGTAGAATGAGAGTTAGATGTATGGATGGTAAAATTAGAATTTGCAGAGTTCCTGGAAGATTAAAAAGAAAATTATGGGTCAGAGAAGGAGATGTTCTTTTAATTGAACCTTGGCAATTAAATCAAGATGATAAAGGCGATGTTATTTACAAGTATAAATCTAATCAAGTTAGCTGGTTAAAGAAAAACGGTCATTTAAAAAATATGGAAACTGTTGAAGAATTTTAATTAGTTTTATAAGTTCTTTTATTAATTTAATATTATGGTTACAAGAGAAAAATTTAAAGTTTATAAAAATGTTTTTGATGAGAGAACTTTAAGAATATTATTTAAATTAGAAAGTGAAGGTTATATTGAAGATTTGAGAAGTCCTATTTCTATTGGTAAAGAGAGTAATATTTTTAGTGCCGTTAATAAAAGCGGAGATCATTTAATTATAAAAATTTATAGAGTTAATAATGCAGATTTTAAAAAAATGTATAGGTATGTTTCTGCTGATACAAGATTTGAGGGCCTAAGTAATCAAAGAAGAAAAGTTATTCAGGCTTGGGCTCAAAGAGAATATAGAAATCTATTAGTTGCGAGAGAAGCTGGTGCTAGAGTTCCTTTGCCTTATGTTGTAAAAGAGAATGTTTTAGTTATGGAGTTAATTGGAGATCATGAAAATGCTGCACCTAGGTTAAAAGATAAAGCTCCTAAAGATTTAAAAGAATATTATAAAGATCTTATGAAAAATATTAAGATTTTGTATAAGGCTGGATTTGTTCATGGAGATTTAAGTGAGTTTAATATTCTAAATCATAATGAAAAAGCTTACTTAATTGACTTAAGCCATGGGACAAAACTTGATACTGATTTGGCTTTTGAACTACTAGAAAGAGATTTAAATAATGTGGTTAGATTCTTTAATAAAAAAGGTTTAAAATTAAATGTTGAAGATTTACTTAAGGAGATAAAATCGAAATGAAATTTAATTATGCTGTTAAAGTTCCAAAAGATAGGATTGCAATTTTAGTTGGAACTAAAGGCAGTATTAAAAATAGAATACAAAAAGAATTAAATGTAAAATTAGTAATTGATTCTGAAGAAGGAGATGTTGATATTGAGGGTGAAGATAGTTTAAATTTACTAACTGCGCAGAACATTGTTAGAGCAATTGGAAGAGGATTTAATCCTGAAATTGCTTTTGATTTATTAAATGAAAATAATCATTTTGAATCTTTAGATATAGAAGAATATGTTGGTGATTCTAAAAGTAAATTAACAAGAATTAGAGCAAGAGTTATTGGTGAAGGCGGAACAGCTAGAAAAACAATTGAAGATTTAACTTGTACTTCTGTTTCTGTTTATGGAAAAACGATTTCTATTATTGGAGACTATGAAGGTGTTAGTTTAGCAAGAAGAGCTTTTGAAAGTTTATTGAATGGAAGCAGACATTCTACAGTTTATTCCATGCTTGAAAAACAAAGAAAAAAGTTAAAGATGAGATTATGAAACAACTAAAAACTAAGAAAGACATATTTGAAATTATTAAACAGGATAAATGGATGATAGAGGTCCTTAGAATTGTTAAAGAATTAGATTTACTTGATTGGTATATAGGTGCTGGATTTGTACGAAATAAAATTTGGGATTATCTTCATAATTATAAATTTAGAACTCCATTAAATGATATTGATATTATTTATTTTGATAAAGAAAATATTGATGAGAAATATGAAAAAGAGTATGAAGAGAAATTAAAATTAATTGATTCTAAGATAAATTGGAGTGTTACTAATCAAGCTAGAATGTGGAAAATTAATGGACATCAAATTTACCATTCTTCTGAGGAAGCTTTATCTTATTGGCCTGAAACTGCAACTTGCGTTGGTCTGAGAATAGATAAAAATAATAAACTTCTTTTGATTTCACCACATGGGATTAATGATTTATTAAATTTAACAATTAGGTTTAATACTCTTTCTAATAAGGCCTCTTATAAATCTCGATTAAAAGAAAAACAATGGAAAAATAAGTGGCCAAAATTAAAAATTTTTCTTCTTTAACTTTTTTAAATATGACTCTTTTTGAGAGGAAAAATATATAAATCAAATTAAACTAAATTCTTTGATGAAAAAGAGTAAAATAATTTTATTGATATTTATTTCTATTTTTTTATTATCTATTAATTTAGCCTTTGCTAATCATTTAGGTCAATCACATAGGTGTACTTCTAGTTCTGATTGTACTCAATTTGAATATTGTGGTTATAATCGTGATGTCGCTAATTATCAAGCTTGTTTACAAAAAATTGCTAATTACAGGCCTTGTAATCCAACAATTTTAGACCAATGTTTAGTTGGTCCTTATATTGGTGAAAATGGAAGGCCTTTAACAAGCGTTTGTACAAATGTAAGCCAAGGAACAATTTTTCCAAGTATAGGTAATACCCCTGTCTCTGCTGGTTACTATTGTTTACCAAGAATTAGATCTTATTCAGTTACTAATCAACCATCAAGCATTGCGAGCCAAGTAATTAAGTGTTACAATAGTGATCAATGTGAAAGGGGCGGTATATGTTCTCCTTATTGGAGTAGTATAGTTCAAAACCCTACTATTTGTTTGTTAAGCAATATTAGAGATAATGAATATGGTTGTTATTATAATTTCCAATGTAGTTCTGAAATATGTAATGGTGCAAGTACAACTCAACCTGTTAGATTGGGTACATGCGGAAGTAGAACAAAACCAACAGTCGATATTACTGCAGCTTCAACTACAAGTTTTCCAGAACAAAGGTTAATTACTGTAACAAGTCAACAACCAGTTACTATTAGTTGGACTGTTACTAGTGCAAGTTCTTGTACTTCGCGTAGTACTCCACAAAACATTTGGAGTGGACCAAGATCACATACTTCTGGTGGTATGACTAATTTTAATAATTTAAGAGAAACTACTCTTTTCCAAATAAATTGTACTAATCAATTTGGCAGCACTGTTAGAGTTGTTCAAGTAAGAGTTATAGATCCTCCAGTTTTAGATTCTTTTATGGCTCAACCTTCTGCTCTTAGCCCAGGACAAAGTTCAATGTTAACTTGGAACGTTCCTGCTTCTCCTGGATTAAACTGTGTTGGTACTAATGGTATGTTTTCAACTAACAATTTAAATTGGGCAGGAACAAAACCTGTTGCTGGAAGTTTTGCTGTGACTCCTACTTCAACAACAACATTTACTTTAGCTTGTTCTAATCCTGTAGGTAGTACTTCAAAAAATGTTGTTTTACAAATTAATTTACCAAATGCTCCAACTTTAAATTTTGTTAGTTCTTCTTTATCTATAAATAGAGGACAATCTGCTGACTTAAGATGGACTTCTACAAATGCAAACTCTTGTACTGCTAGTGTTCTTTCTGGTGATACAAATATTGTTTGGGCTGGAAATAGACTTTTGAATAGTAATCTTTTCCCCGTTACGCCTACAGTTACTACAACTTTAAGATTAACTTGTACTGGTTCTGGTGGTAGCATAAGTAGAGATTTAACAATTAATGTAAATCAACCTCCAGACTTAAGTTCTTTTATTGCTGATAGAACTACAATTAATAGGGGACAAAGGGTTTTATTTACTTGGAATAATATACAAGCAACTTCTTGTACTGGTTCTGGTCCTGTTGGAGTAAATGCAATTTCAAATGGCGGGGCTACTTGGAATCAACCTCAAGGACTATCAAATAGGGCTTATTTTAGTCCACAAGGAACTTCTACTTTCACATTAACTTGTAGAAATTCTGCTGGAACTTCAACTAAAAGTATTATAATTAATGTAAATAATCCAACTTTTACTTCAATTAGTTTAACTGCAAATCCAATAATTATTCCTCCAGGTGGAAGTTCAAATTTAGTTTGGAATACTAATGGATTTACTTCTTGTAGAGGATCAGGTGCTGGTGATATGGGAACAACTAATACTGCTTGGGATGCTGCAAGACCTACTTCAGGAAATTTTGTTGTTTATCCTTCTAGAACTACAAATTATAGACTTACTTGTACTACCAGCGCTGGTACTACTTCATTTAGAGAAGTTACTTTAACTATGATGGCAAGACCTTCAATAAATTATTTCACATTTACTAGAACTAACCCATTCTGGCAAAGCACTAGAGCTGGTAATTTAGCCTGGTCTACAGAAAATATGAGGTCTTGTAGATTAAGTGGTGGAAACTTTGGATCTGGGGGAATAGAAGTAGGTTTGGGACAAAACGGAGAAGTTACAAATACTTATGTTTCAGGACCTGCTACAACTGAATATACTTTAACTTGTATTTCAGATTATGAACCTTCTACAACTACTAGATTTGTAACCCTGGGTGCGCCCGCAGTTTAGTAAGTTTTATATATTTTTTAATTTAAATTATTTTTATGAATTGGAATAATTTTTGGATTAATTATTTAAAATATTTTTCAATATTCTTAATATTGGCTAGTTTATTTGGAGCTGTTTTTTTGACATTTGATCCTTTTTATTATATGGAGGGACAATTAGCTTTACGTTATTATGGAACTACTATTTTACCTGAACAAGCAGTTGCACCATTTCAATTTGTTTTATTTTTATATTCAATAACTAGTATCTCTATTGCAATTATGCAATATATTATAATAACAAAATGGTTTCCTACAAAAAATAAATGGGCTTATTATTCTATATTTATTTCTTTTTTAGTTTGGTTTGTATTATGTTTTATATTTCAAATTTACCATGGAAATTATTTTTATATTAAAGCAGCTGTAATTCCATTTTTTATTTTGTTTTTACCTATTTTATTTATCAGAAGATATTTTAATTAGTTATTAGATAGACTTATAATTATTTCTGTAGTTTTTGTATTTATGAATAATAATTTAGATTTACAAACTAAAAGTGCTGAAGAAGAACAAACTTTTGGTGAAAAATTATGGAGACATGTTGTTGATAGCACAGCAATGCTTACTTTTTCTAATGTCCCATTTACTGCTTTAGATTTATTTTGGAATAAGATGGGTAATGAAGTTGCACAAGGAACTAGAGCTTATGTTATTGGTAGTGTTTATGGTGGACTAGGCTTTTTAATTGCAGGTGGAAGAAGATTTTCTGAAAGAAAATTTGGAATTACAGATCAAACTAATGAAGGTATTAGATCTATTCATGATGTCTCAGTTCTTCTTGGTGTGAATCTTATTATTAATCCAATTTTCTATGCTTTAGCTGGAGAAACAGATCCTGAGAAAATATTTTATGGAACTTTATCTACAAGTGCATTATCTGCTTTAATAGCTCCTGTTTTTGGAGCAATGATTAGTGTTTATGAAGACTTAACAGAAATTCAAAAATGTGAAAGAAAATGGTATCCAAAAGTTCTTAGTGATTTAAATTCTAAAACTAAAAAAATGGTTGTTGCTGGACTAACTGCTGCTTCTGTTGTTACCACTCTTGGACTTTATGAATTAAATAATTATATTCATAGAAATAATTCTCAAGTACAAATTCAGGAATGTAGAGAAGGAAATTTAGAATCTTTAGTTGAAAATTAATTTTTCATTTAAATAAAATCTTGTAGCAAACTTTATAAACCAGTTTCTTTGAAAGCAGTTCGTATGAGTGATAATAAAAAGAAAGTACATGAAACTAAAGCTCATGAATTAGCACAAGCACAAAAAGAAATTTCTGTAAGTGAATTTTTTTCTAAGAATAGACATTTACTTGGATTTGATAGTCCTAAAAAAGCTTTGATGATGGCTGTAAAAGAAGCTGTTGATAATTCTTTAGATGCAACACAAGAGTCTAGTATATTGCCTGATATTTATGTTGAGTTACAACAAATTAAAGAAGATAGATTTAAAGTTATTGTAGAAGATAATGGTCCTGGAATTATTAAAGAACAAATTCCTAAAATTTTTGGTAAATTATTGTATGGTAGTAAATTTCATAAATTAAGACAATCAAGAGGGCAGCAAGGAATAGGAATTTCTGCTGTTTTATTATACGGTCAATTGACAACGGGAAAAGGAATGCAAGTTACTTCTAAAGTTAGTCCTAAACATCCTGCACATTATTATGATATTCATATTGATACGCAAAGAAATGAACCTATTTTTGAAAAAGAAAAAATTGTTGAATGGAAAAAAGAGCATGGTACAAGACTAGAGGTTGAGATGCAGGCAGTTTATCAAAAAGGTAAACAAAGTGTTGATGAATATTTGAAAGAAATTGCTTTGATTAATCCTCATGCAGAAATTACATATAAAATGCCTGATGGTCAAGTAATGAAATATGCTAGAGGATTAAATGAATTACCAAAAGAAGCTAAAGAAATAAAACCGCATCCTTATGGTGTTGAACTTGGTATTTTAATTAGAATGATGCAAGCTACTGAAGCTGGAACAATTTCTAGTTTTTTACAAAATGATTTTTCAAGAGTTAGTCAAAGTGTTGCTCAAGAAATTTGTGATAAAGCAAAAATAAGTCCTAGAGCAAGACCAAGTACAATTGTTAGAGATGAAGCTGAAGCACTTTACAATGCAATTCAACAAACAAAAATTATTGCTCCACCTACAGACTGTTTAAGTCCTTTAGGAGAAGAAGCAATGATTAAAGGTTTGAAAAAAGAAATTGATGCAGAATTTTATACTGCTGTTACAAGAACTCCTTCAGTTTATAGAGGTATGCCTTTTTTAATTGAAGTTGGATTAGCATATGGCGGAACTTTAGAAGTAGAAGGAGCTGTTAGAGTTATGAGGTTTGCAAATAGAGTTCCTTTATTATATCAACAAGGCGGATGTGCATCTTCAGAATCTATTATGGATACTGCGTGGAAAAGTTATGGTTTAAATCAAAGTAGAGACAGCTTACCGCAAGGACCAGTTTTAATTGTAGTTCATATGGTTAGTGTTTGGGTTCCTTTTACTAGTGAAGCTAAAGAAGCAATTGCACATTATCCTGAAATTATTAAAGATATGAAATTAGCTTTACAAGAAGCTGGAAGAAAAATGGCTTCTTATATTAAAAAAAATGTAAGAGCTAGAGAACAAAGAGAAAGAATTAGTTTATTTGAAAAATATATTCCAGAACTTGCTGCTTCATTAAGCAGTTTAAGCGGTGAAAAAAAAGAAAATATAGAAATAGATCTGAAAAAAGTTTTACAAAAAGGCATGAAAGATTTATTGGCTGAAGTTGATAAAGCAGAAAATACAAAAATTAAAGGCGACAATGTTGCATTTGGAGAAAAACAAGATACATTAGCGGAGTTTGAAGAAGATGGTTAAAGTTGATCAAAGTAAAGTTTTGAAAGAATTTGGTTTGAAATTAGTAGAGCAAGCTAAGAAAGGAAAAAATCCTGAATTTAGTTTTCCATTAAGAAACTTAAGTAATATTGTCTATGATCAAAAATCTAAAACTTTGAAATTAGGAAATAAAGAAGGAACAAGAAGTTTTTTTAATGTTGCACATGCTAAAAAGTTTTTACAAACTATAGAAGTTGCTAGTGCTATTAAAAAAAATTTTATTGATACTGGTTTACATGCTAGTCTGAGAGATGTTTATTATGTTGTTAAGAGAACTATTCCAGGAACTAATATTGATTTGGTTGATGAACAAATTGAAACTGATAAATGTATAGAGGATTTAGAAGTTATTACAGATTTGTCTAGAGAACAATTACATGTTAATGCAGATAAAAAAGGGAGTGTAGTTGGAAATGTTGTAATTGAAGATACTGGAGATATAATTGACTGGGGAAAACAAGGTTCTGGTGGTTGGAGTATCCCGTCTAATGTTGAAGAAATTAAATTTAAAAAAATTACTGCTGATTATGTGCTTTACATGGAAAAAGCAGCTGTTTGGGAAAGATTAAATGAAGATAAATTCTGGAAAAAACATAATTGTATAATTATTGCCTCACAAGGACAAACAACAAGAGGTATTAGAAGATTATTACAAAGATTTTATGAAGAACATAAATTACCTATTTACGTTTTAACAGACTTTGATCCTTGGGGATTCTATATTTATTCTGTGGTTAAATATGGAAGTATTAACTTAGCTTATGCCAGCGAAAAATTAACTATTCCTGGTGTAAAATTTTTAGGTATAACTGCAGATGATATTGAAAATTATACCTTGAATAAACAGTTAATTAAATTTAAAGACAATGATTTCACTAGATTGAAACAGATAAGTGAATATGATTGGTTTAAGGATAATAAAGAATGGCAAAGACAATTTAGTATGATGAAGAAAATGGGAGCTAAAGCAGAAATCCAAGCATTGAGTTCAAAAGGTATTACTTTTATTAGTGAAACTTATTTACCTAAGAAGATTAAGAATAAGGATTTCTTGGATTAGTTTTAATATAAACTTGTTTTAAATTTTCAAAGTTGGTCTTTTTATTTTTTTTAATTCTTCTTTTCCCCATTCTTTTTGTGATTCTTCGCTAAGATCAGAACGAACTTTACTTAATGTTTCGTGAATCTCTTCTATTTTACTAAATATTTTGTTAAGTTCTACTACTATTTTTCTAACTACTTCTATAGGCATTTCCTCTATTTTAGTTACAGTGTAAGTAATTGGTTTTTTTCTTGAATAAGCTTCTTTAATTTCTATTTCTGAACCTATTTTTATTTCTTCTATCTCTTCATTTCGATAGTTAAGAAACGTCCATTTTCTTCTTCCATCATAACATTCTGAGTTTTCATTTATATTAACAATTATATCTTGATTATCTTCTATAATAATTCCACTTTTCTCTTTTTGGTTCCTTAGTACAATTAAATAATATTTTGACATATTTATATAAAATTTATTAATAGTTTATTTTAAATACTTTATTTTATTCTTATTTTTATAGCCCTGTCATTAAACTTGTGGATTTTGGTCTAAAAGACCATATATGAAAATGAGTGAATCAGCAGGGCTACACTTCTATTAATAAATCTGACCTTTAGAAAAGCTTTTAAACGATTTTAGTTGCTTCAATTTTGAATGCCCTAGTAGCTCAGACCTATTGGGAGCAACAGGTAGAGCACATGTGTTCTACATAAGACTGTGAAACTGTTACTTCCTGAGCAGAGATCATGGGGTCGCAGGTTCGAGTCCCGCCTAGGGCGTTCATTTATTTTATTGAAATCTTTTCATAAAAATTTCATAATTCTTCATTATTTATTTAATGATCTTTGACTTATCAAAAGTGTTTCTTAGTAGAAATGATAAAAGTATAGGTTTGAAATTTCCATCACAATTAGATAAAGATCTGGCTTATTTTATTGGTATACATCTTGGAGATGGAACTATGAATAAATATAATAAATATTATTACTCAATTGGTTATGGCGGACACTTAGTTGATGAGTATGATTTTTATTCTATTTATATAAATAATCTGATCTTTAAATTTTTTAATAAAAAATTCAATTTTTATGAAAAGAAGAGCAAAACTGGACAATATATAGAATTATGTACACAATCTAAAGGTATTTTTACTTTTCTTAATAAATCTCTTGGTATTCAACCAGGTCCTAAAACACACAACTCTATACCAGATATTATAAAAAATTCTAATTTTAAAACTGATTTTATTAGAGGCCTAGCAGACTCTGATTTTTCTTTAACTTTTAAAAATAATGGAACCCTATCATTCTTACCCAAATATAATTTGGAACCCCAGTAATAAATTTTTAATGACTGAAGTAAATATAGAATTAGAAAATTTGGGTTTTAAAACTTTTACTTTGTTTGATTTTAAAAAGAAACGGTATAATAAATATTATATCTCAAACCAACTTGAGATTAGCGGTAAGATACAACTAGATAAATGGATGAAAGAGATTGGTTTTAATTCAAGGAAACATTTGACTAAGTATTTAATATGGAAGAAATTTGGGTTTTGTCCACCTCATACAACTTTGCCTGAAAGAGAAAAAATCCTTAAAGGTGATTTAGACCCCTATTATTTCTATAAAGCTCTCCCAAAATCTTTATAAATCTTTTAAAAGGCCAGTATTTAATGGGCCCGTGGCTTAGCCTGGTATAGCACCACTCTGATAAGGTGGGGGTCGTGTGTTCAAATCACATCGGGCCCACTTATATTTTTTAATTAATTCTGTTGCTTTGATCATTTCTACTATTAGTAGAGTAAGCCTTGGCAGTTTATTTGTCGGTAAGAACTAGTTTAAATTTTATCTGTGTGTTTTTTAGTATCTTTTTTTATTACAAAATAATAAACTATTGCTCCTACAATTCCTAGAAATATTACAACTAATAACCATATTACTCTGTCATCTTCTTTAGGAAACTTCCTTTTAGTAACATCTATAATCATCATTATCCAAAAGACCATACCTAAAATTCCAAGAACAAATAAAACTAACCAAACTATTAAAAATAATGCGTAGATGCCTGCGAAGTAAGATAACATTTTTAGTCTCCTTAATTTTTATAAAACTGCTTCTTTTAATACTTTTCTAAAGCTTGTTTCAAATTTTTAATCTAAAGCTCTTATTATTTTTAGTAATCAATTTAAACTAGTTGATTACTTTTAATTTATTAAATTTGGAGGATGATATTATGGTTAAGAAAGGAATGAATTCTATGAGCAAAGGCATGTGTACTATGTGTCAATGTAACCCATGTAAATGTGGAAGTTCAGGTTGGTGTATAGTTTTAATGGGAATAGTTGTTGCAGTTTTAGGTTTGCTGATGATATTTCCATTTGGATGGTTTACATTTGAACATTCATTGGGATTAGTTATATTTTTATTTGGTTTAAAGAAATTATGGTGGGGCTTTAAAGGCTGCCATTAATTTTTTTATTTTTTCTTTATTTTATAGATATTATTTTTATCTTTAGAATCTTCTATTATAGAAGCCAGGTATTCGTTAATATTAAATTCTTTTAATTTTAATTTATCTAAGTCTAGACTTTCTAAATTATTTACTATTGTTTTAATTACTTTTAATTTTGCTTCATATCTTCTTTTCTTTTTATATTCATCTCCAATACTTGAATTTCTATTGTCACTTATTATTAGAATCCCTACTGCTCTAATTCCTATTTGTTTTGCTCTTGAAAGACAAGCTGCTAATTCCATTTCTACTGTTGTTGGTTTTATTTTTTTATATTCTGGATTAGCATGTTTTAGCTGAAGTGTAACTGCTGGAACTGATATATCTATTCCTTCAACATGTTTTATATTATTTGTTTTAAATATTTCTTCTATTTTATTTTTTAATAATTTATCTGGTGTAGCATAATTTCTATCTAATTTCATTGCATGATATATTCCGTCATAATGATAAGCTTTTGTTGGTATTACTATAGAACCAACTTCTAAATTTTTAAAACCACCATAAGCATAACCTATAAATATTAAATTTCTACAACCACCATCGTGTATTAATGCTAGTGCGTCTACTGCAGCTGGTGCGCCGTAAACATTTGATACTACTGGATAAAGTTTATTTTTCTTTTTTGCTAAATGACAATGATAAACACAATCTTTACTAGATAATTTTTTATCGAATAAACCTAAAATCTTTTTTTCAAATTCTGGATTTGCAGTTCCAGCTAACATTATTCCTATACTATTAAATTTAGAAACACCAAAATCTGCTTTTGCCCATTCTCCCATATTTTATTTTACACTTGCTCCATCTTCTATGTCTGCAGTTATATCTTCTTTAATTGTGTGCAATATCTTGTTTTCACAAATTGCTTTTTTATTTTTTATTTTAATTTTAATTTTTAAAAATTGATCTATTGTTATTTCTTCTTTGTTTGGTTTAATATTTTCTTGAATAAATACTTGGTCTCCTGCTTTTGATTTTGGAGCTTCTAAAACAACTAATTTTTCACCATAATCTGCTGCTAATAACATTCCATCACTTCTTATACCTCTTAAGGTTGAAGGTTTTAAATTTGATAATACTACTACACTTTTTCCTATTAAATCTTCTTTTTTATAATAATTTTTTAAACCAGATACTATTTGTTTTTTTTCTGTTCCGAGATCTACTTGTAAAACATATAGTTTATCTGCTGAATGATGATCTTCAACTTTATTTATTATAGCTACTTTTAAATTTAGTATTGTTTCTTTATTGTCTGATTCTTTTATATTTTGAAAATCTCCTTCATCTTCTATTTTTTTAAATAATATTTCTCCCTTCTTAATTTTTATATCTTTTAATAAACCTGGTAAAGCATTTTCTAGTTTTATTTCATTTTCTTTTAGAGATAATTGCTTTATTATTTTTTCAGATGTTTCTGGTAAAAATGGCTGTATTAAAATTGAAATTATTCTTATTGCATCTGTTAAATTATAAAGCACCTTATTTAATTCTTTTTTATCTTTTATTTTCCATGGTTCTTTTTTGTTTACATATTGATTGCAAGAATGAATAAAATGGAATATTGCTGCTATTGCATTGTGCGGTTCTAGGTCTAACATAAATTTGTCTATTTGTTTTATATCTAAATTTTTAAATAGTTCTTTATCTGATTTATCTTTTTTAATTTCTGAACTTAAGTTCTTTTCAATTATTGTTAAAGTTCTTGAAACTAAATTTCCTAATTCATTTGCTAGTTCATTGTTTAATCTATTTTTTAATTGTTCTTCTGAAAAATCTCCGTCATTACCAAATGGAATTTCTCTTGCATAATAGTATCTTAACGCATCTACCCCATATTTGTTTGCTAATTCTATTGGATCTATAGAATTTCCTAAAGATTTAGACATTTTTTGCCCATTTACTGTAAAGAAACCGTGTGCAAATACTTTTTTCGGAATTTTATAACCTGCAGACATTAACATTGCTGGCCAGATTATACAATGGAATTTTATTATATCTTTCCCTACTATTTGTAAGTCTGCTGGCCAATAATCTTTTGGATGCAAGTAATTCGTTAATGCATCAAACCAAACATAGAAACGATGATGTTCGTCTTTTGGAAATTTAATTCCCCATACTAAGCTTTGTCTTGAAATACTAATATCTCTTAATCCTTGTTTTATAAAATTTATTATTTCATTTTTTCTTGATTCTGGGTGAACTAAATTTTTTTCATTTATTGCTCTTAATAACTGATTTTGATATTTACTTAATTTAAAGAAATAATTTTCTTCTTGAATTTCTTTTGGCTTTTTTAAGTGTAAAGGACAAAGTCCTTCTGCATTTAAATCTGATTCTGTTACAAATGCTTCACAACCTTCACAATATAATCCTGAATAAGTTCCTTTGTAAATATCTTTTTTCTTATTTACTTTTTCTGTGAAATCTAAAACTAATTTTGTATGCCTTTCTTCTGTTGTTCTTATGAAATCATCATTACTTATATTTAATTTCTTCCAAGTTTCTTTCCATTTTTCTGACATATAATCTGCATATTTTTGCGGTGTGTTGAAACCCAATTTTATACTTGATTGAACTGTTTTTTGAGAATTTTCATCTGTTCCTACTATTAAGAATACATCTTCCTCTTTTAGACGATGCCATCTTGCTAGAATATCTGCTATTACTGTTGTATATGCATGACCAATATGAGGGATATCATTGATGTAATATATTGGAGTTGTTATGTAAAACTTTTTCTTTTTCATTTTATCTTTTGATTCTTGTGAATATTTAAAAGTTCCTTCTTCTGTTTGTTTTTGTTTTTTCATTGTATTGCCTCTGAGAATTTAATTAAGGCTATTTACATCATAAGCATAGCTAAATAAGAATTGACATTTTTTATTTGCTTTTTGATGTTTGCCATAAAATTAGTAGAATGTTATTTTATATAAACTTTTCTGCTTTGGTTCAGTTGTATCCGCCGTCCACTTTTATAATGCTTCCATTTATGAAACTAGCATCTTCTGAACAGAGAAATAATATTACTTTTGCAATTTCTTCTGGTTTAGCAAATCTTTTCAAATAAATTCTTTCAGTTTCTTTTTTAATAAGGTCTTTAGGCAGATCTTTATTCATATCTGTATTTATCCATCCTGGTACAACTGAATTAACTTGTATATTTGGTGATAGTTCTTGTGCTAATGTGTTTGTTAAATTTATTAGTCCTGCTTTTGACGCATCATAATCCATTGAATATGGGCCGCCGCTACTTATTCCATTATTTGAAGATACATTTACAATTTTTCCTTTTTTCATATGAGGAACTACATGTTTACAACAAATAAATGCACCTATAAGGTTTACTTCAAGAGTTCTTTTCCATTGATCTACAGTTCTTTCTCTAAATGGTACATCAAAAACAATACCTGCATTATTTACAAGTATGTCTATTTTAGTAAATGTTTTAATTATTTTTTCAATCATTTCTTTAACTTCATTTTCTTTAGAAACATCACATTTTACAGCAATAGCATTAGAACCAATTTTTTTAATTTCATTAACTAAACTATTTGCTTCTTTTTCTGATTTAACATAATTAATAACAACATTTGCTCCTTCTTTAGCAAATTCTAATGCTGTTGCTCTTCCAATTCCTCTGCTAGAACCAGTTATTAATACAACTTTATTTTTAAATCTCATAAGCTTTTATTTTCTTGTAAATATATAAGATTTATCTATTAAAGAATTGTTGCTCTTAATGCTGTTGAATCTAGTTTTTTATTAATTTCTTTTACTAAACGGTGATTTGGTATTTTTTTATCTTTCACAGCTTTTGATAGTTCTCTAGCTAAGTTGCCTATGTCTCTTTTTTTATCTAGGCTTGTTGGAAAAGGATGTATTTGTCTTTGACCTTCTAATCCATCTACAACTCCATTTATGTATTCTAAATCTCCTACAAAAGAAATAAATTCTCCTTCTTCCCCAACTTCTAATCCAAGTAAATTTGGAGATCCAGAAACTCTTCCATTTTCTAATCTTTGATAGTGCTCTTGATATTTCATCGCACCAGTTAAAAGCATACCATATAATCTTAAATCAATTTTTCTTAGTATTCTGGCTTGTCCAATATAGAATTGTTCTTGACCCATAACTTTTTTCTTTCTTTGTCTATTTTTAAATTTTATTGTGATAATTTGAGAATATTAGCCCCGAGCAGATTTGAACTGCTGTCAAGGGATCTCTCTAAAACTTCCAGAGTCCCCTATGCTGGGCCGCTACACTACGGGGCTGTAATTTGGGAATTTTGTTAAAACTTTAAATACTTATCTTTGCATTTAATTGAATCTGTAAAGTTTGTTATTATAAAAACTAGAAAAAAATGGAGAAGTTGTTAAAAGAGCTGTTGAAAATAGAAAGAAATTTATATAAATTTATTCGGGTGAATAATCTCCAGTAATTGTTGTTTCTCCAAAACTAAATGTAAATTCTTTACTTGTTTGTTTCATTCTGGATTTTGATAATACGCTTACTTCAGTAACTATTTCTTCTTCAGGTACATTTTTTGGAAGTTCACCTTGGGTTGTGAGCTCTTCGTATACTTTTCCATTTTGATTTGTTATCATACAACTTGTAATTACTCTTACTAAAATATAATTTTTTTTGTTTATTTTCTTTTTTAAAGGCATGCCAAAAGGATTTCTAATTCTTTTTATGTCTATAATAACTTGTTTTCCGTCTAGCAATACTGCCCTTTCTCCTTCACTTTCTATTATTGTCCTATATCTTGTTGCGGGAATAGAAGCACAACTGATAGAAGAACCTATGAATAAACTTGCCAGAACGTTTTTTATTTTTCTACCTAATTTCATTTTTCTCCTAAAATAATGTTGCAAAACTGAACAATACTTTAAATGGTACGCACCAAATTAAAACATATTTATATTCTTTAAGATTTACTTCTTTTGGAATATCATAACTAAAATTTCCTTTTGTTCCCTTTAATGGACCAAGATCATAATATTCTTTACCATCTAAATCTTTAGAAATCCAGACATGTAAATTTGGACCATTAATAGATTCAAAATTTTCAAAACTTAGAATTGTTTTTTCTTTGTCATTTATTACTTTTAATTTTCCTTTTACTTCATGAGCTTTTTCTTGAAAAATGCTTTCATGTATTATATTTATTTCTTGGCCTTGTTGTGTTTGTGTTAAATTCTCATTAATTTCAACTACTATAAATAGAGGACTAATTAAATAATATCCTACACCTATGATAATAATTAACAATATTAAAATTAGCCACCAATACTTTTTTAAAAATTCCATGTTAGTTTATTATTTTAGTATTATTTAAAGCTAATTATCAGATTAGAAAGATATTAATATTGATTATTATATTGTAGATGTATGATTGGATTAGGTGATGTTACTGGCTTTGTTGTGAATGCTGTTAGTCAACCTATAAATTACGGTTGGGTTATTTTTGGAGTTATTTTAATTTTTGTAATTTTATTTTCTATGAAACATTTTTTGGATATAGCTTTAGATTTATGGAAACTGCCTTTTGCAGTTATTGTTGATGCAATTGATCTACTTGCTTATCAAAATCCTATATTTGATTTAGCTGCAGCTGCAGGAGCTTTTGTTTTATTCTGGGTTTTTGCAAGAAGAGGACACCATTTGTCTAAAGTATTTGCCATAATTACAGTTGTTGAAGCACTTATTGGTGTTTGGATATTTCCACAATATGCATTTATTACTAATTTATTTCCATTAGCAACATTACTAATGTTTGTTTCAATATGGAAAGAATAAATGGATAATTTTAAATATTAACTTTCTAACTAAATTTCTATGTTAAAAAAAGGTGTGTTATTATTTGCTCTTTTATTATTTTTAATTCCTTTTATATTTGCTACTCCTTATACTAGAGATGCTAATTTTTTTATAACTTCTACTGGAAATGGAATTAATGGTGGAGATTATAATGGATTAGCAGGTGCTGATCAAAGATGTGAAGATTTAGCAAGAGCTGGTGGTTTTCAAACTGGTGATTGGAAAGCTTATCTAAGTACTAGTACTGAAAATGCTTTTACTAGAATAGGACCTGGTCCTTTTTATAATTACAGGGGACAATTAATTGCTAATAGTGTTGATGCATTGCATGCAGCAGGAATTTCTTCTAATTTAATTTATGATGAAATGGGAAGACCTATTTTAGATTCAAGTGGAGATAGTTTAATAAAAACAGATCATGATATTATAACTGGAAGTACGCCAGATGGAAAGTTAAGTAATACTCCTAATTGTAATGATGTAGATTCTAATGACCCTAATGTTTTTACTATTGTAGGTCATGCAGATTGGTCTGCGAATGATCAAGTTGGTGTAGCAAGTTGGAATGCAGCACATGAAATTTCTTGTGATCAAGCTGGATTAGGAAGTACTGGTGGATCTGGAAAATTATATTGTTTTAGATTTACAGGAACAGCTGCTGGAAATAGTCCGCCTATACCTCCTGCTCAACCTGCAAATGTTATACGATCTTGTGGATTAGTTTCAGAAGGCTGGCAATGTAATATCGGTCTAACTACTTGTAGAATTGGAAATAATGTTGTACTTATTTATTGTGATACCTTGGGTGGTTATTGTAGTTCAGATTCAGCTAGTGGAACTGTAAATTGTGTTACTAAGAAAAATGATGGTTCAACTTGTCAATCTCCTGTTGAATGTACGTCTAATAATTGTTTGAATGGAATTTGTACTGCTCAAGCACCTGCTGGCGGTTCTATTCTTGGTACCATAGGTGATTTTTTTCTTGGACTTTTTAGAGGGGTAGGTTGTGAGACCTCATGTTATTGGGAAGGCGGTATTGTTGGTATAGGTCAAACAAAAGTAGAGCCTAACGAACAAATTGTTGCTAGAGCTAGTTGTTTAAATGATGGAAGAAATTTAATTAATATGGAAGAAGTTACTTTTAATATTCAAGCTACAAATACAAATGTTATTACTCCTTATTCAAGGATAGGTGTTGACAGAGGGGATGCATTTTTGAGTTTATCATTTCCTTCTAGAGATAAATACAAATTTAAAGTTGCTGATTCAACTGGAAAAGAACTTTGTGACTCTACTATTCCAACAAGTAATATTGGTGTTGTTGTTATTGAACCAGAAACTCCAACATCTCCTGTTCCAAATATAATTAGATCATGCGGATTAATGTCACAAGGTTGGGGATGTACTACTACTTTAATGAGTTGTGCAAGAAGTAGCGCAACAGGTATTAGTGAAACTATTGATTGTGGTGCAAATGCTTACTGTGCTCCTGATGGAAGTCTTGTAAATATAAATTGTGTTGCTAAAAAAGTAAATGGTGCTAGTTGTAATTTCCCTGCTGAATGTATTTCTAATAATTGTGCGAATGGAATTTGTACTGCTCCTCCTTCTAATCCTCTTTTTAGAAGAGATCCACTTTCTGGAGCTGCATGTGTTGTTGACTCACAATGCTCAATAGGATATACATGTAATCTAGACCTTAGTACTTGTGTGTTATCTTTTAGCCCTCCAGGCGGATCATGTGAAATTGATGCTAATTGTTATACGCCTGGAAACATATGTTTAAATTTTGTATGTGCAGAAGGAACTCGTTGTACTACTGATGCTAATTGTCCTAATGGTGGTACTTGCAGCCTTCCTAGTGGGGTTTGTTTTGAAAGAGGTAGAGCAGCAACTGCCGATGTTACTGCTACAAGTGGTTGTAGTGGTGATATAGATTGTGTTAGTGGAAGTGTTTGCGTGAATAGTATTTGTGTTGCTGCACCTCCTCCTGCTGATGATGGAAATATAAATACTGATAGAGATGGTGGCGGTTCTAATAGAAATCGTGGCGGCGGTGCTTTAGCTACTTGTACTAGTCAAGGTGCACAAATTTGCTCTTCTACTGAATGTGTTGGAGCAATTGATGGAGTAAGATCTGTTCCTCAAGGAAGATGCTGTACTTCATGTGCGACAACTTCTTTTGTTCCTGGACAAGGCACTTCATTTTTAACTATGAGAAGTTGTATTGATGCTGATAATGATGGTAATTTTGAAAATGTAGAAGTTACATGTAATCCTGGTGCTACTAGTTTTGAACAATGTAGTAATTCTCTTATTTCAAATGATCAAGCTCAATTAGCTGGTTTTGAAAGTGCATTAAGAGTTAAAGGTGCATGTAGACTTGATTCTAGTGTAGGAACTCCATTTTTAGGTGTAAGCACTTTGGTTTTAGGACTTGGTATATTAATACTTCATTATTTTTTACTTTCAAATCCTGGAAAAAAATTTAAGAAAAGTTTAAAAAAGAGAAATTTCTTTTAGATTAATGTTAAATCCAATATTATTAGGTTTAATTATAATTACAGTTGTACTTGTTATATATTGGGTTTTAGTTGGTGAAAGAAAATTTAAGGAGCAATCAGGAAAATGAATTTTATAAAATCTATTATTGATGGCAAAGCTAATGATGAAGCTCATAGACAATTTAAAAGATTTAGCAAAGGAGAATTTAATAATAGGGCAGTTGTTGATATTACTATTCAGTCTTCTGCTGTGAAAATTAAAACAACTTTTGAATATGCTCATGATTTTATTAGGCATTTAGTTGAAACTATTAAAGATACAACAAATGTTACTGGTGGAATAATTACTATAAGTAAAGAACTACAAAATTATTCTGGAATTAAAATTGAAAGTATGAAACAATTTGCAGGTGTAAGAACTTATAATATAAACGCTGAATTAAGTAAAGAAAATATTTTGAAAGCCATGAAAGATTTTCCTGATGCATTATTTTGTTTAAGTTTTTCAACTGAAGAAGGAAGTTTGAAAACTAAAGTTAAATCTCCTAAAGCAGCAAAACCTGGAAAAGATGATGAAGGTGTAAAAGCAGATTATTGTGTATTTACTACTAAAAATAAAAATATTATTAAAGAATTTGCATTTGATGTTAAAGAAGATTTTAAAAAGTTTAGAGCTGATCATGATTTTTTTATTACAGAATTAGTTGTTCCTGATCAATATAAAAATGATTTTGCAATGGCAAGAATACATGCGAAAAGAAAAGGGAAAATTATTAGAAAATTAAATGTTGATGGCAAAGAAAGTTCTAAAGAATTTGATTTTGAAGCTTAATTAATATTTTATTGTTTTAGGAGAAAGTTCTGGTTTTGTCGGAGAAAATTTTTCTTTTGCTTTTTCGTAATTTTATTACCATAATTCTTTTCTTGAAGAAAGATTTAAAATGTTAACCATTAAATTTATAAATAAGTAAAGAATCTTTTTCTTACCCTACTGTAAATCAGCCGTTGATTCTAGAGAGAAATATATTTTATCGCGTGTGCTCGAGGAAAAACTAGCAAAAGATTTATAAAACAAACGAAGGTCACAAACACACATGGGTCACACAAAAAATAGACAACATACACCTAGACATGGTACTAAGCAATATTGGCCTAAGAAAAGGGCTAAAAGAATGTATGCTAGAGTTAGATCTTGGGTCAATTCTAAGAATACTTTATTGCAAGCTTTTCCAGGTTATAAGGTTGGAATGACACATGTTGTTTTAAAAGATAACAGAACTCATTCAATAACAAAAGGTGAAAATATTGTTTGGCCTGTTACTGTTGTTGAGTGCCCAGCAATTAGAATTTTTTCTATAAGATTTTATAAAAATACTCCTTATGGTTTAAGACTTGTTTCTGAAATTTTAAATAACAAATTGGATAAAGATGTTGAAAGAAAAATAGTAATGCCTAAAAAAGATGAATTAGAAACTAAATTGAAAGAAATGACTTCCAATTTGGATAAATACCATGAATTAAGGGTTAATGTTTATACGCAGCCTAAAAAGGTTGGTATTGAGAAAAAGAAGCCTGAAATCATGGAAATTGGCATTGGTGGTAGCGATATTAAAACTAAATTTGAATATGTTAAAGGATTATTAGATAAGGAAATTAAGGTTTCAGATATAATAAAACAAGGAAATAAATTTGATGTTCATTCTGTTACTAAAGGTAAAGGATTTCAAGGAACTGTTAAGAGATTTGGTGTTCAACTAAGAAGTCATAAATCAGAAAAGAAAAGAAGAGGTAATGTTATTGGTGCAGAAATGCCAAAGAAAGTTTTATGGGGTACTATGATGCCTGGTGGTTTAGGAACTCATCTAAGAACAGAATATAATAGAGATATTTTATTTGTTGGACAAGATCCAAATAAAGTTAATCCTAAAGGTGGATTTTTACATTACGGTTTGATTAAGAATGATTATTTATTAATTAAAGGAAGTGTAGCTGGTCATGTTAAAAGATTAGTTACATTAGTGGAACCAGTTAGAGGCGGTAAAGGTCTTGGTGCTGGTGTTGAAATTGTTACAATTAGTCAGGAGAGCAAGCAATGAAAGTAGATGTTGTTAGTTTGGAAGGTAAGAAAGTAAAAAGTATAGATTTACCTGTTCAATTTAGTGAAGATTATGAACCTAATTTAATTAAAAGAGCAATGCTAGCTGTATTCAGTCATAATAGACAACCATATGGTGCAATGTCTAGAGCTGGTAAAAATTCTTCTGGAAAATTATCAAGAAGAAGAAGAGATTACAAAGGATCTTATGGTAAAGGTATGTCAAGAGTTCCTAGAAAAACAATGTGGAGAAGAGGAACTCAATTTGGATGGGTTGGTACATTTATTTCTGGAACTGTTGGTGGTAGAAGAGCACATCCACCTAAAGTTACTAAAAATTGGAATTTAAAAATTAATGAAAAAGAAAGAAAGAAAGCAATTAGAAGCGCAATGGCTGGAGTAGCTAATCAAGGAAAATTAATGATTGTAGAAGATAAAATTACAACTTTAAAAAAAGTTAAAGAAGTTAAAGATACATTGGTTAAATTAGGTTTTGAAACTGATGCAGTAAAAAGAAAAAGAGCTGGTAGAGGAAAATCAAGAGGAAGAGAAATTAGATACAAGAAAAATGCTTTAGTTGTTGTAGATAAAAATTGTGATTTATTAACTTCATTGGCTAACTTACCTGGTTATGATATTGTAAATGTTAGAAATTTAAATGCAAATTTATTATCATTAAATTTTGATTTACCTAGAAAATGTATTTTTACTGAAAGTGCAATTAATGTAATTGATAAAGAAAAATTATTTGGAGTTAAAAAATGAAGTTAAATAGTATCATTAAATATCCATTGGCTACAGAGAAAGCAATTAGATTTATGGATAAAGATAACAAATTAGTTTTTGTTGTTGATCTGAAAGCTAAGAAAGATGAAATTAAAAAAGCAGTTGAATCTGCATTCAATGTTAAAGTTGACACAGTAAATACTTTTGTTACATCTACAGGAGAGAAAAGAGCTTATGTTAAATTAAGTTCAAATAATCCTGCTATTGATGTTATGACAAAAATGGGATTAATGTAAAATGGGAAAAAGAATTACATCACAAGCAAGAGGAAGAGGAACTAGAAGGTATATTGCACCTAGTCATAGATATTTTGCTGAAGCTAAACATAAAAGTTTTAATAAAGAAGGGGAAGGAATGTTTGGTAAAATTTTAGATTTAGTTCATAGTGTTAGTCATAATGCTCCTATTGCTATTGTAAAATATGACGATGGTGAGATTGTATATTTACTTGCTCCTGAAGGCATTGCTGTTGGAGATCAAATATTTACAGGAGTGAATGGAAATGTTAAATTAGGAAATACTTTAACATTAGAAAATATTCCTGAAGGAACTTCAATTTATAATGTTGAAAGTAAACCTGGAGATGGTGGAAAATTCATAAGATCTTCTGGAATTTTTGGTAAAGTTGTAACAAAAACTGGAGATTATGTTAAGGTATTAATGCCTAGTAAAAAGGAAATAGAATTTAGTTCAAAATGCAGAGCAACTATTGGCGTTGTTGCTGGCGGCGGAAGATTAGAAAAACCATTTTACAAAGCAGGGAAAAAATGGCATGCTTTAAGAGCTAGAGGTAAATTATATCCTGTTGTATCTGCTGTTGCTAAAAACGCAGTTGATCATCCATTTGGTTCAGGTAGAGGTAGACATATGGGTAAACCAAGTATTGCTCCTAGATTTGCACCACCTGGAAGAAAAGTTGGACAACAATCGCCAAGAAGAACTGGAAGGAAGAGATAATTATGGCAAAGAAAGAAATTACATACAAAGGATTTAGTTCAGATGAACTTTTGAAAATGGACATTTCAGAATTTATGAAACATATTCCATCTAGAGCTAGAAGAAGCTTGAAAAGAGGATTAACTGATCAAGAGAAGAAATTGCTTATTAAAGTTAAAGCATTTAGAGAAGGAAAACTTAAGAAAAATATTAAGACTCATTGCAGAGATATGGTTATTATTCCACAATTTTTAGGTCTTACAATTAGTATTCATAATGGTAGAGAATATTTACCTTTAGAAATTAATACAGAAATGCTTGGAAAATTTTTAGGTGAATTTGCTCACACAAGAAAGAAAGTTGCACATAATGCTCCTGGTATTGGTGCTACTAAATCAAGTGGAGCTATGAGTGTGAAATAAAAATGACAGATAAAAATAATATTGCAATTATGAGGGGAAGCGGATTACCAATCTCTACAAAATTATCTGTAGAAATTTGTAATGCAATTAGAAATAAACCTCTTAAGAGAGTTAAAGCAATACTTACTGATGTTGTAGATTTGAAAAGAGCAATTCCTGTTAGAAGATATCATTGGAATAGAGGGCATAAAGCTGGTGGATTGGGAAGTGCTAGATATCCTGTTAAAGCTAGTGCAATATTTTTGAAATTATGTCATACTTTAGAAGCAAATGCAGAAAATAAAGGTTTGAATGTTAATAATTTAGTTTTAGTTCATGCTAAAGCTGATAGGGCAGAAACAAAATGGCACTATTCAAGAAAAGGAAGAATGAAAACAAAAAATACTAATGTAGAACTAATGGCAGAAGAAGCTGCTTCAGAAAAAGGTGTTAAAAAATGATTGAAAGACAAATAGTTTCACAAAAGGTTAAAGAGAAAGATATTGAAGAATTTATTTTCTCTTTTTTAGGAGATACTACTTGTAGTCATATTCAAATGCAGAGAACTCCTTTAGGAGAAAGAATTAGTGTTTACACTTCAAGACCAGGATTAATTGTTGGAAGAAAAGGTGCTAACATAAAAAAACTTACAGATATTTTAAAAACTAAATTTAGTATGGAAAATCCTCAATTAGAAGTTGTTGAAATTCCAAATGCTGCAAGCGATGCTGCTTCAATTTCAAGATCATTAATGATGGGCTTTGAAAGATTTGGCCCTAAGAGATTTAAAGCAATGGCTTACAAAGCTTTAGAGGATGCACTTAGATCTGGTGCTAGAGGAATTGAAATTGTTATTGGCGGAAGAGGTGTTCCAGGTGAAAGAGCTAAGAGCTGGAGATTCTCAGCTGGTTATTTAAAAAAATCTGGTGATATTTCAGAAAATTTTATGGATAGATCTTACAAATCTTGTAATCTTAGAAGCGGAACTATTGGAATAAAAGTTAGTGTATTACATCCAGATGTTCAATTACCTGATGAAATTATTTACAAATCAGATAAACCAGAAATTGTTGTTCAAACTTCAGAAATAAAAGTTGAAACAGTAAATGCGGAAGAAGTAAAAGTTGAAGAAGCAAAAATTGCTGAGCCTGAAGCTCCAAAAAAAGCAGCTAGAAAACCGAGAGTAAAAAAAGTTAAAGCTGAGGAAGAGAAAAATGCCGAAGTTAAAGAATAAAGAATTAATTAAATTGCAAGAATCAGAATTAAATAGTAAGATCTCTGAACTTAGAAAAGAGCTTATGAAATTAAGAGCTCAAGTTTCTAGAGGATCACCTCTAGAAAATCCTGGAAGAATTAGAGCTATAAAAAGAGATGTTGCTAGAATGCTTACAGTATTAACTATTAACTATAAAAAAACTAAAGGAGGTGCAAATTAAGTAGATGGAAGTATGCAGTGTATGTAGTTTGCCTAAAGATTTATGTGTTTGCCAAACTTTAGCCCTTGATGAACAAAAAATTACTATCAAGGTTGTTAAAAGAAGGTTTGGTAAATTAGCTACTATAGTTCAAGGCTTTGATGAAAAAACTATTGATGGAAAAGACCTTAGCAAAAAGTTGAAAAGTAAACTTGCTTGCGGCGGAACTTTTAAAAATAGTGCTATAGAACTACAAGGAAATCATGGCGACAAAGTTAAGGCAGAACTTATCAAATTAGGTTTCAATGAAGATTCAATTGTTGTTTCGAGATTCATTGCTTCAAAATAAATTTGATGATGCAAACTTCAAAATAATTTGCACGGATATAAAATGGTTGTAAAGAAAAAAACGCAAAAAGTAAATGAAAAGGAAGCTCAACCTAGTATGCTCTCTAAAGTGGTAGAAGAAACTGGATTAAGTTTGAGAGGAAGAGAATTTATTGTTACAGTAATTAAAGCAAAAGCTCAGAAAACTGCTGTAGTAACTTGGGATAGATTATTTTATTTACCAAAATTTCAAAGATTTGAAAAAAGAAGAAGTAAAATTCAAGTTCATAATCCTATTTGTATTAATGCACAAGCTGGAGATAAGGTTAAAATTGTTGAAACAAGACCAATTAGTAAAACAAAGCATTTTGTAATAATTGAGAGGCTACAATGAAAGGATTAAAAGCAAATGTAACTAGAGGAGTACAACGTGGAAGCTACTTATTAGCTTGCGATAATTCAGGAGCTAAAAGTTTATTTGTTGTTTCATTTAAACGTTCAAAAACTGTTAAAGGAAGAAACCCTGCTGGCGGCGTTGGAGATTTAATTATGGCTTCAGTAAGAAAAGGAAATCCTGAAATGAGAAAAAAATTAGTTCCAGCTATTATTGTTAGACAGAAAAAAGAATATAGAAGATCAGATGGAATGAGAGTTAAATTTGAAGATAATGCAGCAGTTGTATTAAAAGATGATAAAGGTAATCCAAAAGGTACTTTGATTAAAGGACCAATTGCTAAAGAAGCTGCTGCTAGATGGCCAGCTGTAGCTAAGATTGCTAAGAGTGTAATGTAAAATGAAAACATGGAGTAGAAGTTGGGTAAGAAGTAAAGATCCTTCAAAGCAAAGGAAGTACAGCCACAATGCTCCTTTACATATAGCTAGAAAATTAATGAGTGTAAATTTATCAAAAGAATTAAGAGAAAAACATGGAAAGAGAAATGTTCCTGTTAGAAAAGGTGATACTGTTAAAGTTATGGTTGGAAGTCATAAAGGAAAAGTAGCAAAAGTTACTGAAATTAATTTGAAACAAAAAAAAGTTTATGTTGATGGTGTTGTAAGTGTTAAAAAAGATGGTACAAAAATAGCTAGACATATTCATCCTTCAAATTTAAGAATAATTGAATTAAATTTAGATGATAAGTTAAGAAAAAAGTTTTTGGAGAGGAAATAAACCATGGGAAAAAATCATTTATTTAGTATTTCAGCACCTAAAAGGTGGCTTTTTAATAGAAAGGATCATAAGTATATAACTAGACCACTTCCTGGTTCACATCCTTTACAAGACAGTATTCCTTTAAGTTTTTTATTAAGAGAAATTTTAGAAGAAGCTAAAACTATGAGGGATGTAAAAGCGATTTTAAATTCAGGAAATATTTTAGTTGATGGAGTTATTAGAAAAGATGAAAAATTTGCTGTTGGTTTGATGGATGTTATTGAAATTCCTAAATTAAATGCTGTTTATAGAATTGTTTATGATTTGAAAGGAAGATTTATACTTGCAAATGTTAAGAAAGAAAATTCAAATTTAAAATTATTAAAAATTATTAAAAAAACTGTTATTAGCTCTGGTAAATTACAAGTCACTTTCCATGATGGAAAAAATATTTTATTTGATAAATTCGAAGGTAAAATTGGAGATTCAGTTTTATTTGACCTTTCAAATAAAAAAATTGCAAAGAATTTAACTTTAGAACAAGGATCTTTAGTTTATCTTAAAGATGGATCACATGTTGGTAAATTAGCAAAAGTTACTGATATTATACAAACTCAAGATTTACAAAAACCTAAAGTTGTTATTGAAATTGATGGAAAACAATATGTAACTTTAAGAGATTATACTTTTGTTGTAGGCAAAGATAAACCTGAAATTAACTTGGAGGTTAAGAAATGAATCCAATGAAGACTATCTTTATTGATAAGGTTACACTTAACATTGGTGTTGGTGGGCCTGGAGATAAGTTAGAGAAGGCTGTAAAATTATTGAAAACTATTAGTG